>JAQTRJ010000005.1 GCA_028711875.1 bacterium
TGATGATGGTTGAGGGATGTGACAGAGAGAATCTCACATTTCCCTCTGGTTTGGTGTGCTATGCGGCGGATGGGACCTACATTCCTCCCCAGCCTGGCATGGCAGATATTATCGTCCTGCACCCATGTTATCCTAATCCCTTTAACAGCACAACAACGATTCAATATGAATTGATGGAGCCCGCATTCATTTCCATTCGAATCTACGATACACTGGGACGCGACGTGGGAATCCTCGCCGATGACGTGTTCGCCGCCGGAGAGCATTCGGTAGGTTGGAACTGCGCGGACTGCGCCAGCGGAGTGTATTTCATCACCATGAGCGGTGCGGGAGTCCACCTTACCCGAAAAGCGATTTTATTGCGATAGATGTGAGGGGTGCTTCACACGAACACTCTCTGCAATTGAGGGAAATGAGATGTTAACATTCTTGGTGTTGATCCGGTAGGGGCAACTTGCACATCGGGCGGCAAAAAACAGCCGGGCACCTTGCGATGCCCGGCTGTGGCTATTCGAGAAATGAATCGGAGGGCTACTTGAGCAGAACCATCCGCTGCGTCGCGGAGAAATCACCGGCCTGCAAGTGAGCCAGATACACGCCGCTGGCAAGGCCACTCGCATCGAACGTGAGTTCGTGCGATCCGGCCGACATGACATCGTTCACCAACACCGCCGCTTCGCGGCCCTGAATGTCAAACACCCGCAATGTGACCCGCACCGACTGCGGCAAATCAAACGCGATGGTGGTCGTCGGGTTGAAGGGATTCGGATAGTTAGCCCGCAACGCATAACCGCTGGGGATACCACTCGCGACTCCCGGCTCTTCGACCGAACTTACCGGCGCGCCGAGCCAGGCCATCGTATTCTGCAGAATCTGCGAGTAGTGGGTGGTGCTGCTCAGGCCGCAAGCGGCTTCAATCGCAAACGCGAAATAGGCGACTTTGTAGGTTCCGTTCTCAAACCGTACAGCACCCGTGCCGCCCTGCGTATAGTTGTAGAACGCGGCCGCGCCACCCGTCGGCAGGATTTTGGAGGGACCGACCAGTCCGTTTCCGGCACACGAACCGCCGACCAGCAGCAGCGACGTTCCGCCGGAAATCGGATCTCCGTCCACACCGGCAAGCTGCCGCTGCGTACCGGCCGTGCCGTCGCTCTGCGCGTGCAGATAGTCGCTGTAAAACGGAGTTCCCGAAATGTCCTCGTCAATGTTCTGTCCGGCCAGCAGCAGACGACCGCCGCCGCCGAGGAAATTCGCCAGCAGGGTTTGATCGCTCGCGGTCAGCGTGCTGCTTCCTTCGTTTCCGCACACCCACACGATGTATTCGTACTCATAGATGTCGTCCACCATCAGCTCGCCGTCGTTCTGCACCGACCACACGTCGTGGTTGTAGCCGACCGCGCTTTCATTCATCATGCCGGCCGAGAAATAACTGTGAAAGCCGGCACCGGCGTCGTCGGCTACCACCAGCGTCGCCGGACGTCCCACCCGCAGAATGAACGTCTCGGTGTGCGGATAGTCGCCGCCGTCGCTGAAGGTGATGTTCAGCGACGCCCAATAGGCGTCAGTCACCGCGTTCGAAATCGTAATCTGTACCGGGCTGCCGGCGTTGTTCGCCGATTGTCCCGGCTCGATCACTCCAAATGTTTGAAATCCGTTGCCGATGACAATATTCGGATCGCTGCTCGTCACGTCCATCTGAGCATTGTAGGCCGTGCTCCAGCCGGCTTCGTTGGCGATGGTCAGAACCAACTGGCCCTCTTCGCCCGGTTCCAGCCGGTCGTCGCCGTCCGTGTCGTTCAGCACGGCAGCGCTCTGGAACAGCAGATAGGGAAACACCGTCATCAGCGGCCGCATCGCGTCAATCCGTCCCCGTCCCAGATGCGCCGGATTATAGCCCGGATTCAGGGCGCTGATATCCACGCAGCCGTCGAGCACGAAATCCTCAATCTCCTGATTGTCCATGACCGGAAACAGCGACCAAAGCAGCGCGAACACGCCGGCCGCGTTGGGCGAGGCCATCGAGGTGCCGTCAAGAGCCTCGTAGCGGGGACTCAGCGACGTGGACATGATGTTGCTTCCGGGCGCGAAGCAGTCCAGCGTGGTGCCGTAATTCGAAAAATCCGAGACGATATCACCGCTGGTCGTGCTGCCCACCGAAATCACGTGAGCGTATCCCGACGGATAGTGCGGGGCGCTGCTGCTCTCGTTTCCGGAAGCTCCGCACAAGAGCGCTCCGTTGTTCCACGCCGCCAGACAGGCGTTTGCGCCCGCGCTGCTGTAGCCCGGTCCGCCATACGACATGTTCAGCACGTTCGCGCCGTTCGCCACCGCCCAGGCGATCGCCGGAATCGTCGCCGCTTCCGGCAGTGCGCCCTGCAAATGGCCCTCGTTGTCCACGTACATATAGCCCGCGCGGCAGAGCATGATGCGGATGTTCGGATTCACGCCCGTCACCCCGAAGCCGTTATTCCCCACCGCGCCGATGATCCCGATCACGTGCGTGCCGTGATTGTCAATGCTGCGCGGATTATTGTCTTCCTGACTGTCGCAATCCTCCCCGTCCGCGCAGTTGCCGATGTTGCGAATGAAATCCCAGGCGATGAAATCGTCCACCTTCCCGTTCGCTTCATCGTCATTGCCGTTCAGATCGTCGTTGTCCCCCGGATAGGTCGTGTCCGTGTAGGCCTCTCCGTCCCCGTCCATGTCTTCGCCCGGATTAATCCAGAGATTGGCGCGGAGATCCTCGTGCAGCCACAGCACGCCGATGTCAATTGCACAGGCGATGATGTCGCGCGATCCGGTCGTGAAATCCCAGGCGCGCGGGCAGTTCATGGTGCGCTTGTCCCATTGATTGCCCCACAGTCCGTCGTTGGGAATGAAATCGCACGTCTTGCGCAGCAAGTCCGGCTCCGCATACTCCACGAGAGCGTCCGCTTCGAAATCCCGGGCCATGCTCAGGATGTCCGTTTCCTGAGGACACTCGATCAGCATCAGCCGGAAAAAATCGGGCGTGAATCTCAGCTTTCCCAGAATCTCGTCGTCAACCAGCCGCGTCATGCGCGTCACCTCGTAGCGCCGGAACAAGTCGTCGAGGGACGCGATGCCGAGACTCATCGCCGCACCGCCGGTCTCGATGTCCTGCAGTGTGCCGGTGCTCTCCGCAAAGTTGACGATCAGATGACCCGGAACCCATTCGCAGCCGGTATAGTCTTGACCAGCCGCCGCGAACGCGGGGAACAGGCACACCGATAGAACTACGAAGCCAATCAGCAAGCGAAACATGGTGAACTCCTTCAAACAATGCCAAACGCGGCGTTCCAGCGCCGCCCGATAGTAGTCACTTAATCAGCAGCATCCGCCGCGTCCGCTCGACTCCGGCGGCCTGCAGGCGGATAACGTAGACGCCGCTCGGAAGCGGATCGCCGCGAAACGAAATCTCGTGAGTTCCCGCCGCCATCGGCGCGTTGATGAGCTGAGCGACGCGCCGTCCCAAAACGTCGAACACGTCCAACGTCACCCGACCCGACGCGGCCACGTCGAACGCGATCCGCGTGGACGCGTTGAACGGATTGGGATAATTCCCCAGCAACGCCGTCTGTGCGGGAGTCATGCGGGGCCGCACGGGCGGTGCAGCAAGCGTTCCCATCCAGCGCAGCGCGTCGGCGATCACGTCCTGATGATGAGTCGTCCCGCCCAGTCCGCAGGCCGCTTCGAGAGCAAACGCAAAGTAGGCCGTGCGATAATCGCCGGAGTACAGCGTGGCGCCGACTCCGCCTTCGCTATAGGTAAAGAGCGCTTCGCCGCCATTGACCGGAAGAACGCGGGACGGGCTGGTGCTGTTGCTTGCGCAGCCGCCGCCCTGCAGCAGCAACGACATCCCCGCCGACACCGGATTATCCGTCACGCCCGACAGTTGTCGGTTCCCTCCCAGATTCTCGCTCTGCGCGTGCAGATAGTCGCGATAAAACACCGTCGTCGCAATATCCTCGTCAATGTTCTGTCCGGCCACAATCAGATTGCCGCCGCCGTCGAGATAGGCGGACAGCACGGTCTGATCTTCCGCCGTCAGCGTTTGCCAGCTCTGATTGCCGCAGTGCCAAATCACGGCGTTATACTGCGAAATCTCTCCGACGGGCACGGCGCTTTCGGTCAGAACGGTCCAGACGTCGAATGCCGCACCGGCATCCGTAATCGCCGATTCATAGTAAGACTGATACTCCATCCCGCCGTCGTCATCCACGAGCAGCACGGCTCCGCGTCCCACCCGCACCTCGATCGTCCGCGTCGTCCGGTAGCCGGCGGGCGAACTGAACGTGACCCGCAGCTCGGCCCAGAAGGCCGTGTCGAGCTCGGCCGCCGCCGCGACGATCACCGGATTCTCCGCGTTGTCGGCGGATTGTCCGGATGGAATCGCGCCCAGAAAAACGGAATCATCCGAAATCGTGACAAAGGGAGCATCGGTAGACACGATCATGGAAATGTCGTTGCCATCCGCCCAACCCGGCACGTTGGCGCAGGTGATCACGAGCCGGCCGCTCTCACCGCGTTCCAGCCGGCCGTCGCCGTCGCCGCCGACAACGTCTGAAAGAGCAACCTCCGTCACCTCCAACTGCGGATAGAACGAAGCCACCGCGTTCTCGGCGTCCACTCGTCCGTGTCCAAGGTACGAGGCCGGAATTCCCGGATTCTGCGCCGTGATACTCTGTGCCGTATTCAGCAGCAGGTCCCGCAGCTGCGCATTGGTCATCTCGGGAAACAGCGACCACACCAGCGCCGCCACGCCCGCCGCATTGGGGCTGGCCATGGATGTGCCGCTCATCGTTCCATAGGAATTGATTACCGTGCTCATGATCCCCGAGCCCGGCGAGCAGAGATCCGTCCACGTCCCCCGGTTCGACCACCACGATAAACGATCATTATCTTCGGTCGAGTTGACGGCGATCACGTTTTCATACGCGGCCGGATATTGCGGTTCGGTGGAACCGTCATTTCCCGATGCCGCGAATAAAATCGCGCCCGCGTCCCACGCGGCGTTCATCACCTCTTCCGAATATCCCGAGCTGCCGCCGCCGCCGTAAGACATGTTAATCACGCGCGCGCCGTTGGCCACGGCATAAAGAATCGCCGGAAGCTCCGCACTGGCCGGAATTCCTCCCTCGCCCTCCCGGTCCAAGTACCCGGCGCGAACTCCCATTAATCTGCCCACCCAGCACATCCCCGCCATGCCGACATTGTTGTCGCCGCGGGCGGCCATGATTCCACCCACGTGCGTGCCGTGCGGATGCAGGCCGAACACGTCGTTGTCCATCTGACTATCGCAATCCTCGCCCGTGGCACAGTTGCCGATGCCATAGATAAAATCCCAGCCGAGGAAATCATCCCGGTAGCCGTTGCCGTCATCGTCCGTTCCGTTCAGATCGTCATAGTCGCCCGGATAGCCGGGATCGGTCCACGCCACGCCATCGCCGTCCAGGTCTTCGCCGGGGTTCACCCACAGATTCGGAGTGAGATCGGGATGATTCCAGTCTATGCCGGTGTCAATCCCCACGCAAATCAGCTCCGAAGAACCGACGGTCACGTCCCAGACCGCCGGCGCGCCTACGATCCGTTTGTCCCACTGCGAACTCCACAGCGCGTCGTTGGGAATCCGTCGGATGCGATAGACCACGTTCGGTTCGACGCGGATCACGCCGGGATCGGATTCCAGCCGGGACAGTACGTTGAGCGCCGGGTAGTCTTCTCGAAAGCTCACGAGATAGGTTCGATAGAAATCGGGAGCAACGCGCAATTTGGATAGAATGCCGTCGGGCACCAGCCGCCGCGCCTGAGTGACGTCGAATTCGCGGAAAATGTCGTTCAGCGACACGGAGTTCGTTGACAACACCCCGCTTTCCTCATCGAGACGGGAATTTATCTGAATATCATCGGAAAATGTTACGATTAGTTGCCCCTGAGTGAAATTACAGGAAGACCACCGATCCACACTGCCCGCTATCGCTCCGCCAGCGGTCAATCCGAGAACCAACCCCAAAATCATCCATGCGCGATGAGACATTCCATTCACTCCGAAGTCTTTTTGAACTCAAAATTATAACAATTTAGCTGGTCAAAGTCAATTCATATACGGAAATTGTGCCAATTCCTGTTGAATTCATAAAATAATAATATACAATAAGAAAGCCTCCGGCGGAGGCTTTCTTCCATGCGAATAATGCGCATGACTCTGCAAATGTTCCATAGCCAGGCCATGAGATGCAGGCGAAACACCTCAGTACCCGCGAACATCACTTCGTAGCCACGCGCGCCGGAATCACATGCGGAGTCACGAACACCATGATCTCCGTCTTGTCAAGAGTCTTGGCCTGATAGCTGAAGAGCCGGCCGAACAGCGGGATCGCGTTTAGAAGCGGAATCCTCCGCTCCACAAGACCGTCCTTGGATCGGATCACCCCGCCGATAACCACCGTCTGTCCGTCTTCCACCATCAACGTCGTGGTCACCTCGGATGTCAGAATAATCACTCCGCCCGAAACGGTGGCCTCGCCGGATAAATCGGAGACCTCAGGATTCAGCGTCATGAGCACGTCTTTGTCGGGATTGATATGCGGCGTGACCTTCAGCCGCACCGCCACATCAAAGAATTCCGTGACCAGATTTCCGGCTTCATCGAGCACGTTGATGGGAATCTTCTTGCCCGACAGAATCTCCGCCGTCTCGTTGTCGTTGATGAGAACCGACGGCTGCGAGAGTATTTCCGCCCGCCGATTCTCCTCGAGCGCTTGAATTTTGGCGTTGATATCCACCCCGTTTTCGAGCCGCCCGAACGTGAAGGTGCCCTGAGGATCCTGAATACCCAGGTCCACGCTGCCGCCGGCACGGGTATTCGCCAGCGGATTACTCAGATTTCCGATGGACCAATCCACGCCGATCTCCTGCGCCGTCGCGAAATCCACCTCGACGAACTTGGATTCGATCAGCACCTGCGCGGTCGGTTGATCGAGCGACACCATGATCTCTTCCATGTCCTCGATCACCGAGGGAATATCGCTGACGATCAGCGCGTTCGCCCGCACGTCGGCCTGACAGCGGCCGCGTTCGCTGAGCAGCTTCATCACCACCGTTTGCAGCTTCTCGGAGCGCGCGTACTTGATCTGATAGACTCTCGTCTCCAGATTCTCGAGCTTGCGCGCCTCCTCAAAATCCTTGTGCGTGGAGACGCGGATGATCCCCTGGTTCTCGATCGCCACGAAATCGTTCATCTTGAGGATGTTGTCCAACGCTTCGCGCCACGGCACGTCATGCAAGAGCACCGTTACCGATCCTTTGACCTCGCTGCCGGCCACGATGTTCATTCCTGAAAATTCCGAAATGCTGCGTAGAACAGCCCGGATGTCGGACTCTTCCACGTTCATGGAGATTCTGCCTCCCGTGCCGCGATAGGGTGCGGTTTGGCCGAATGCGGCCACCGCCGCGCCGATGCCGATCAGGAGGAAGAGGGTAATTTTCCGTGTCATCGCCTGCACCTTTTCCATTTGGAACCGGTTAATTCGTGTCGGATGCTCGGTCACCCGTGATATTCAGCGTCACTCGTTCATAGTCGCCGAATTCCCACACCTCCAGAGTGACCATGGAGTTGGTTACCGAGACCACGCGTCCCTGATAGATGGGATCTTCTTCCCGCAAAAAGAACGTCTGACCGTCCTTGTCGCGGATCATCGCCAGATATTCCCCCTCCGACCAGACGACGCCCGTCAACACGGCGCCTTGATAAAGAAGCAGGTCGGTTTTCACTTCCTCATCACCCTTGTCGTCGCGAATGAGCGGACGAAACGGATCGCGCCGCCCCGACGGTTCGTAACGCACCGGCTCCTGACGGCGAAACACGGTGCTCTCGAGACTGATTCTCCTCGTGCCGCCGCCGAACGACGTGATCATCTCGGTGGGCAGGACGTCCAGGGAATCCAGCCCCTGCATCTCCGTTGAAATTTCTTCCGATTCCCGTGCATCGGAGCCGACATCGGCCTGAGTCGGCGCGTTTTCCGAAATCGCTTTCGCATCGGTCATCGCGTCCGGCGCGTCGGCGGCGCGCAGCGACGGCGCTGCCGCCACCACGACGCCGAGCATCAGGACTAATAGCACGCGCTTCATGTTCGGCGTCCTCCCGGTTTGGCGGCCGCGGGCCGGCCCGGCGCCCCCGGCGTCTCTTCTTCGGACTCAATCCGCACCGGCGCTCCCAAGTCCTTGAAGATATAGATGGACGCGATGAATTCCGCTTCCACCGTTTCCGGACTGTGCTTGCGGCGCGGATTATAGGCCCGAAGTTTGACCTCATTGACGTTCACGATCCGGTCGAGCGCCGCCACGTCCGAGAGAAAGGTTCCCAGTTCGTGATAGGTGGACAGCGTGCGGATCTGAATCGGATTCTCCCAGTAGTACGGGTTTTCCACCGGGTCCATCGGACGGAACAGCACGAACGTCACGCCGCGCTCCTGACCGGCCAGCGTGATCGTCTTGAGCAGGCCTTCCATCTCGCGCTGCGTGGGAAGCAGTTCGTGAGCGATCTCCCAGCTTCGCATCAGCCGCTCGTAATCGTCCTGCACCGTTTGGTAGTTGGCCGCGATGCGCTTGCCTTTAATCAGCAGATCCGTCTCCATCCGAATCTCGCTGGTCAGGCGTTTCGCCTTCTCGCCGCGCGGAACATACACGAAATTCACGAATCCGTAAACCATTCCGAACGCCAGCGTGACGAGAATGATCCACTTCTGTGTGGCCGGACTTCTCAGGTTGATTTGCATGGCTGCCTCACTGCCCTCCCACGATCGGAGCGAACATCGTGGTGTCCACCGCCGGCAGCGTGAAATGAGATCCGGGACCAACGGTCACGCCGCCCTCCCATGAGAACGTTTTGCCCTTCCAGAAATAGCCGACGCTCAGATCGGCCACGTAGTGGTACTCGCCCTCCTTGTTGCCGAGGAAGACGTTGCCCTGGAAGTGACCGTTTCCGTCGGACACCACCCAGCGATCCGGACCTTCATAGGGATTCTGTGCGTCCGGATCGGATTCGAACACGACCTGGACTCCTTCCACGCCGCCCGTGTGGCCGGCGTCGGTGTACACGTAGCCCGAGATCGTCGCGCTGCCGCTCCAGTCGTCTATCCCCTCTTCGCAGGCGGATACGACGAGCAGAACCGGCAAAAGCAACAGGATGAATCGGGTGGACTTGCTCATTTTCATTCTCCTCCGAGGTCTATCGTCAAATATTATTTAGCGGCTTGTGCCTTCAACTCATCCTCGACGGCGCGTTTCTCACGAATCGCCTGCGCGCCCCGCTTCAACAGGTCTTCTTTGGGCGGCGGCGGGGGCGGAGCCAGTCCCAGTTGATTCATCTGAAGCTGCAGCGTGAAGCGCGTCACGTTGACCGGTCCGATTTCCGCTTGCTCCGAAACCAGCAAATCCACGCCGCCAATCGCCTCACTCTGCAGAAGATTGCTCATGAACTGCGAGACTTTCAGATTGTTGCTGGTCACGCCGATCAGTTTGGCGCCCGCGCCGCGCGGAGTCGGCGCTTCCTGAACCTCGGTTATCCACGTCAATTCGGGCAGCGCCTGATTCACGATTTGCAGAAGCTGGATACGGGCAAAACGGTTGCGGTCGAGCTGAGCGACCACGTCCATTCGAGCGGCGATGTCGGCGCGCTTGCGGCTGAGTTCCTCTACCAGCGTGATCTTGTCGCGATAGAGATTCGCCTCTTCGCGCACCGTGTTCAGTTTGCTCGTCAGGGTTCCCAGTGTGTTTTCCTGAGAAAGATAGACCATCACGATCCCGAACAGCAGGACCGAAAAACCCATAATCGGCAGCACCGTCCCCAGACCGGCATTCTTCCCCCGGTGATGTCCCGGCCGATCCTGCGGAAGCAGAAGATTGAATCCGGTGTGATTCTCATCGAGAACGCGCAGCGCCAGCCCTACGGCGGCGGTGAAATCGGGAGCGCATTCCGAGACCGTATCCGCATTCACAGTTTTCTCGTTGATCTCGAAGCGACGGAACGGATCGGCGATGGCGATGTCAATTCCGAAACGAGTCCGCAGCGCCTCTTCGAGCATCGGCAGATGCGCACCGCCGCCGCACAACACGAGGTGCGTGGTTGGACTCTCCGCGCCAAATCCGAAATACTCGGGGAAACTGCGCTCGATCTGCTCCGCCACCTTCTCGCTCACCATGTGCGCCACTCGCGCCAGCACCTCGTCTTCGTCGGAACCGCGCTCGCGGATGGCCAGGATCGCCGCCGCTCGTTCGAACGGAATTCCGAGCTCGTGGATCAGTCCCTCGACGTAGGTCTTTCCGCCGACGTTGATGCTGCGGTTGGTTTCGTACACGCCGTTCGCAAAGAGCGTGACTTCGGTGGCTTGGAAGCCGATCTGCAGCGCGGCGACAATACCCTGCTCGTCGAAATAACCGGCCTCCGTCAGCGCCGCCTGCAGCGCAAACGGCTCCGCGTCGAGAATCGCCGCCTGACCGCCCGCCCAACGCAGATGATCCACCGCATCGCTCACGACCTCGTTTTTGGCGGCCACCAGCAGCACTTCCATTCGCCCCGTATCGGCGTCCTGCGGCAGCTTCGCGTAATCCAGCGACACCTCGTTGATATCGAAGGGCAGATTGCTGCGGGCTTCGTAGGCGATCGTTCCGCGAAGCTCCTCGTCGCTCATCTCGTCGGTGGTCACGCGTTTGATCAGCACGCGCCGTCCGCCGACCGACATGGCGATCTCGCGATTCTTGATCTGATTTTCCTTGAGCAGATCGGCGATGCTGGTGCAGACCGCCTGTGAATCCAGAATCGCTCCTTCGACGATGGCGTCATGCGGCAGCTGTTTCGAAGCCAACCGCTCGACGCACACGGAACCGCGCTTGGCGTGCAGCACGGCCAATTGAATGCTCCGGCTGCCGATGTCGAGTCCGATTCCCAATTTGTTGCGTTTCGCCATAGCCCTTAACCCTTACACTGGGGTGATGTCACTGGGAGTCCGCCGTAGCGGCCCATGATTCCGCCGACTGCATATGACCCATGTCCATCGGGCGTCGCGGGAGCGTGATGCGGAATGCGCTGCCTTTTCCCACCCGACTCTGTACGGAGATTTTTCCGCCCATCGCCTCGAGCAGCAGCCGGACAACGGGAAGTCCCATTCCTGCTCCCTGAGTCCCGGCCGCCGCCGAACCCGCCCCGCGATAGTATTTATCGAATATCTGCGACAATTCGCTGTCGGGAATTCCCACTCCGCTGTCGCGCACGGTAATATCCACGTAGGCTTCGTGATCTTCCGCGACCACCTCAATCGTTCCGCCCTGCGGCGAATGGTGCAGTCCGTTCTGGATCAAATTGATCAGCACGCGCTCGACTGCGTCGCGCGGCAGATACATCGGCGGCATGGCCTCCGGTACGGACAGCGAAATCACCGCGTTCCGCCGCGACGCCTCGTCGGCGCAGTGCGCTACCGACGCTTCGATCACCGTGCGCAGCGGCATCACGTCCGATTCAATCTCCAGCGTGGCATTTTCCAGCCGCCGCACGTCCAGAATGTTCTCCACGATGCGCCCCAAGTGTTCCACTTCCTCCTCGATGATCTGCGTATAGCGCGCATGCTGCGTTTCGGACAAATCGCGGAGGCGGCGCAGCGTATAGACGTATCCCTTAATTAAACCCAGCGACGTGCGAAGAGCGAAATCCACGGCGGTGCGCCGGCTCTCGGACGCATCCCACAGCTTCTGTTCCAACACGGCTTCCTGCGTGATGTCCCGGCCGATCCCCGCGACCGCCCACGCGTCGCCGCCCTGCACCAGAGGATGCTCCATCACTTCGAATACCGCGCGTCGTCCCTCCGCAAAGCGGACGATCCGCGTGGATCGCTCCGGCCGCTTGCCGGCGAGAATTTCCTTCAGAATCCGCTTCGCCGTCGCCACATTGTCGTCGTCCAGATAGTCGAACAGATTCGTTCCGAGAATCGCCTCGCGCGGCGATTGGAACAGCATGCACAATCGCGGATTGACGCAAAGAAAGTCGCCGCTTGGGCTGAGAATATACGCAATGTCGGCGCACGTCTCGATCACCTGTTGCCACGGATTCTCACCCAGCGGCACGTGGTGCGTGTCTTGGAGCTTGTGCAGGAGCGTCACCGTTCTACTCCTCGAAGCGATCCTCGCAGTGCGGCCCGAATGTGCTGGACGAGTTCCGGCACGGAAAACGGTTTGGCGAGATAATCCGCTCCCATTCGGGCCACTCCTGCTGCGCGATGTTTGCCGTCGCTCCGCGCCGATACGAAAATCACGGGAATGTCCGACGTGCGCGAGTCCGCCTTCAGCCCGGCCGCCAAAGCGAATCCGTCCATGTCCGGCATCGTCACATCGGTAACAATTACGTCCGGCCGCCGGGCAAGCGCTGCCTTCTGGGCCTCGCGCGGATCCTGAATTCGCGTCGCCTGAATGCCTTCGGCCGCGAGTGCGATTTCCAGCATCTCCGTATAACGCGGATCGTCATCCACAATCATCACTTGTATCGGATTTCTATTCACGGTCTTCTCGAATTGGTTGCGTTGTGTGTTCGGCTGTCCCTGCTCATGACGGCATGCGCGCTGGCGCAGTTCACCCTTACGGAGATCCGTCCGTTGTCGTCAACGGCAGGGCGGATCCCGTGTCCTTCGGAGGATCGGACGTGCGAGTCGTGCCGATCCCGTTGTCGAGCAGAGTGCGGATTCGTTGTGACGCACGGGCCGTCATGTCCACTCCGCACTCCTCGGCAATCTTCCGCACGGCGGAAACGCTGACCTCCTGTCCCTCCAAAACGGTCATGGCAACGGCATGCTGGACGAGCCTCATCAGTTCCTCAAGATCCTCGCCGCTCTCGGACGCCATGTACTCCACAACGTCTTCGGGAAGAGCCACCGTGCCCATGCGGTGCCGGATAATTTCCTGCTTGCCAAGCGCCGAATACGCCCCCACGTGCGCGATCACTCCGGACTCGAGCGCCAACCGGAGTTCCGCGATCAGCCGCGGCTCGGCCGCCAGATTATTTTGCGCCGCCAACACCAGTTGCTTTTTATTCCGCTCCAAGTAGGTGTACGTCTCATGAAGCTCCCGCTGCGCCCAACTATGGGCCAGCAGAGCGTCCGCGTCGGCGATCATGAGCAGATCGAGTTCGCGATAGAGATAGCGGAAGAAATTCAATTTCTTATCTCGGATGCACTCGAACAGATTTTCCAGAAAGCGCTGTCCGCTGATCATAATGCAACGCTTCAGCGGCGAGTGCGCCGCTGCGTAGTTGGCGATGGCGTGCAGCAGATGAGTTTTTCCGACTCCATGCGCGCCCCAGAGGTGAAACGGATTGTATCCCTGGTCCGGCTCGAAACGCGAGACGGAGTGAGCGATGCTGAGCGCGAATTGATTCGCCGCGTCTTCGATGTAGCTGTCGAAGGTCGCTCCCCGCTGCGCTTGCAGGCTGCGTCCGACGTGAGCAATGCTGCCCTCTTCCATCAGTCCCTGCCACGGACGGCTCCGCCCCGCATCCGGCGCCGGCTCCGCGGCGTCGGCTGTCTCGGACACGTGCGGCTCGCCGTAATGAAGATAGACCGCGTGCTCGATGGTGTCGTAGCGCGCCAGGAACGGCTGAATCTCGAAATCCGTCACGGAGCCCAGCGCCGCCAACGCCTCGCGATCCGTCGGATCGGACATCGCCACCGCCAGAGTGTGCCCGCTGCGGCGGATCGGAATCAGATGATGCCGATGTGCCACCGCCGCCGGAACATGGTGCACGGCTTCCGGATCAATTTCCACGTCTTCGAGTTTGATCGTCCGGATATTCAGCAGATCCTCGCTGATGGCGCGAATATCGTCTGCACTCAGCACTCCCATCTGTGTCAGCGACTCGCCGACCGAGAGATTTTTCTCTTTCGCGAGGGCCGTCGCCTGATCGCACTGCTCCGGAGTGATAATCTGCCGTCGGATCAACACATCCGTCAGCGAATCTTGTGATCGTTCCGACATCATACGCTCTTCGCCATGTTTTCGCGATAGTCCAAAAATTTGATCTGTCGCCCCGCTTCCGCGCCCGCCCACAGCAGCGCTTCCGGAGTCGTCTGCGGCTGCGCCGATAGAATCGCCGCCAGACTCCCATGTCTCACCACCAGTACGGTGCGATTCCCCTGTCGGAGCAGCAGCGTTTCCGTCTGATCGTCGGTTTCATCCCGGAACGCTTGCCACTGCCGGTGGAGCCACTCGCGCCTCGTCGCATCGTGCTCGGTGCTCGCCGCCAAATCGTCGCCCGAACTGACGCTGACGCTCTCGATTCCCGGCACGCGGTCGCGCAAATGCGTGAGCAATGCCTCCAAATCCATGGGGCGCTCGGCAGGCGCTTGCGTGATCGCTTCGCCTCGTTCCGCAGCCGCCTCGGACAGTTTGTCCCGCAAGAGAGTTGCCATGTCTTCGCGGACTGATCTCTCCGGCGGCAGCGCCTCGTCATCCAGAAGATACGTGCCCTCGCTCCACGTCATCAGCCGTTCGAAGGCACGCCGCCCTTCCGCCTTGCGCCCCCCTTCGATCCACAAGGCATGCACAATTTCGCCGCCGACCATCCAGATGCTTCCGGTTCTGCGGGCGTGCCGCAATCGCAGCGCTCCGCTCCAGCCCTCGCGACAGAGCGGTTCTACGATACGGATAACTCCGCCCGCACCGAGAGTTCCCATCCGGGATTTCATCACGCCCATGTCTGCCCTGCCCTTCAAAGCCGACCTCCTGTCCTGTGGCGTTACGTCGCGGCCCCGACCGAATCCGTCGTCGACAAGCGCGAACCGGAGCTGTTGATGCCGCGCACCGCCATCTCCACGTCGTGCGGGTTGCTCGCGCTCTCCATCGCCGTCTCATAGGAGATGTATTGCTGCCGCAGCAGCATCAGGATGGACTGATCGAACGTCTGCATTCCGTGCACTCCGCGATCGTCCTCCAGCAATCCTTGCAGCATGTGCATCTTATCCGGTTCGGCGATGCACTCACGGATCGCCGCCGTGTTCATCAAGACTTCCACAATCGGCACCCGTCCGCTCCGATCGGCGCGCGGCACCAATCGCTGCGAGACAATCGTCTGAATCGTTCCCGCCAAAATGGATCGAACCTGTGCCTGTTCGTTCAGAGGGAAAAAGGAAATAATTCGATTGATCGCTTCGACCGCGTTCAGCGTATGCAGCGTGGTCAGAACCAGGTGCCCGGTTTCCGCCGCCTGCATCGCGACCTTCATCGTGTTCGGATCGCGAATCTCTCCGACCATGATGACGTCGGGGTCTTCGCGCAGCGCATGCGTCAAGGCCGAGTAGAAATCGTTCGTGTCAATCGCCACTTCCCGCTGCGCGATCAGCGACTTCTTGTTATTGAACAAATACTCGATCGGGTCTTCGATCGTCAGGATATTTGCGCTGCGCTGACAGTTGATGTATTCGATGATCGCCGCCAGCGTCGTGGACTTCCCCGATCCCGTCGCTCCGGTCAGCAGAACGATCCCGCGCTTCAGTGCGGCGATCCGATCCATGACCGGCGGCAGCATCAACTCGCTGAACGTGGGAATCTGTGTCTTGATGGAACGAATCGCCAGCGCCGGTGTCCCCTTCTGAAAGTAGATATTGACTCGCGTCCGTCCGTGGCCGGGCACGCTCCACGCCAGATCCAATTCCCGATCCCGATAGAAGGCTTCCGATTGCTGCGGAGTGAGCGTGCTCTTGAGAAACGCGTCCATTTCCGCCGCGGTCAGGCGCTCGGCGCGCGTCGCGTAGAGTTCTCCGTCAATACGCAGCACCGGCATGGCGCCGACCCTCAGATGGAGGTCGGATGCCTTCTTGACAAACAGGAGTTCCAACAGGCTTTGGATGTCCATTCACGTGGTCCGCGTTAATCCCGTTCAACCGGATCAAACTGCTCACATGGTCGTGTCGCCCGCGAGCCGTCCGTTGAGTTCCGTGATCCGTTCCTGCACGTCTCCGTAGCCCGGATTCTGCTCCCGGACGGCTTCGAAGTGCCGCAGGGCTTCTTGAAGATTCCCCAGCAATTCATGAAGGGTCGCAATCTGAAACGTGAGTACGATCCGCGCTTGCTCATCCCCGGCTTGCGAATCCCGCTCGCGTTCCAGCAGGTCCAACGCGCCCACGAGATCGTCCATTTCGTGCAGGCATTCGGCCAGCGACAGCGTGGCGCGAATCCGCATCGTGGGATCCTTGCGCGCCTGTTCGAATTCCGCCACCGCCGCATCCCACAGCTTCATCTCGCGATAGACGGTGCCCAGATCGTAGTGATCCTTCCCTTCTCCGCTCGGCGGTTCCGCGGCGCTATCCATCGGACCGCGCGACATCGCGGTGTCCTCAGCCGCGGACATGCTGGCAGAACGACTCGTGGGCATGTACGCCGCGTCGGCGGCTCCGGACTCTGCGAACACTTCCATACTCTCGAGACCGATCAATCCGTGTCCGTCATCGCGGGCTGAACCAGCCGTCGGTGCCGCACGGTTGGCTCCTTCCGCCGGCGCCGCCGTGTCTTCTTCGACGGGAGTCTCCCGACGACTCTCGTGCTGCTCGAACTGCCGAGCGTACTCCGTCAACTGCTGCTGCAGTTCAAAATCCTCGATGTGACTGTCCGCCCAGATCGCCTGAAGTTCCTCGACCAGATGACGATGTCCCACGGAGGACTTCAGAATCCGCTTGATGAGCGCCCGCAGATCCTGCTCGGCCGGATGAGCGGCTAATTTCAGATAGCTTCGCAGAGACGCCAGACAGTCCGAGTAGTACTCCAGCCCGAGATAGGCGTCAGCCAGCTTCAGATGGATGGTCTCTTCGTCGGGCGTCAGCCGCAGGACTTTGCGCGCCACCCCCAGCGCGTTCTCATACAATCCTTCGGATGCGAACCCTTCGATGGCCGTTCGCCAGGCGTCCGCCGCCTTCGCCCGCACGTGATGGTTCCAATAGAAATCCCCCAGACGATTCCAAGCGGAGAAATCCCGGTCAGCATCCTGCACGCGCCGCTCATAATGTGCGATCGCCGATGCCCATTTCCGCTTGCGAATCGCTTCGCGGACGCTCTGCTCCGTATCCTCTCGACCACGAAGCGCTTTTTTCATGCTCGATTCCTCAACTGATTTGGCGCCATACTCCGCGCTGGACCGTCTGCACTCGTGGAGTGCCGGGAGGCCAATTCGCGGGCGAAAGCAAGTCCGTATCGAACGCCCAATTTCGATTCGGTGCGATGTAGAACGATCCGTAGCTCCAGTCCGACGTGGCGCGCCGGCTGAACCACAAATCAATGATGCTGCCTCGATAGGTGACCGTTTTCCCGTCCCATTTTTCCAGGAAGCGGAACAGATTTTCCAAACCGCCGCTGTAGGTTGAGCAGGAATCCGTCGGCACATGGCCGGTCATGACGCAGGCATTAATGTTCAAGTTCGACGCCACGCGCCCGTTCAAAGATCCGCCCGAAACCGCGTCGTTCCAGGAGGGCGACAACAACGTGATCGCGTCACACAGCAGCGCCGATCCTCGCTTGGGAGTGGTGTTGTAATGACCCTTGATAAAGAGCGGGAGATCGGTGGCGATCGTCAGTCCGCCGACGGGCAGAGTCTGTGCGTTGATGATTCGCACCGCCGGATAATCGCCGCTGGAATGGCTGATATAGAGGATCCCGTTCGATGGCGAATGCCCACCGGAAATCATGGTGTTGATGTTGATGTCCACCACGTCCACCCACCGGTTCTCCCGATCGTCGTAGAATTTGTTGCCGGTATAGGTGAAGACGCCCGGCTGTGACAGGGCATGACCGGCGCTGTCCGTTAGAGCGCCATCCACGTAGCGAACCGTCGCCTTGTACCAGTATTTCGCATCGCGTTCCTGCAATCCATCGCCGGCCACGCCGCGCTCGACGATGAGGTGCTGATCCGCCGCCGGAGGAATCGGCAGCCGAAGCGTCGAAAGCCCGTGCGATCCGTCGCGGAAGTTTCCGTTCCACACCGCCAAGGCTTGATTCGCCCAATCCGCCTGACGATTGTCGAGCCAGTAGCTGCCGCGCCAGACGTTTTGCCAGACGCCGAACTGATTCTTGACATTCACAGGCCCCGGCGTGTCATGGTTGTCGGTGTCCTTTCGGATGTGCCAGTACTTGCCCACCGCCGTCACCGTGGCTTGGCACTGGATGCTGGTCTCGGCGCCCATATACAGACTGCCGTTGGTGTGGATCGGTCCGGCGAACTCCATCGCAGGTCCGGGAAATATCTCCAGGTCCTTCTCATAGAACACGCCGAATTGAAAGAGCGGAATGAACTGATGCTGAATCTCCCGCACGATCGCCGCGCTGCGCCGTTCGCTCGACACTTGGGACTGAACCGTATACCGCTGGACGTAGCCCCGCAGTCCCGTGTAGTCGCCCGAGGAAATGATCTCTTCGGTCAGCGCGCCGACTTTCGTGATCTGGTATTGATCAATTGTATATCCGGTCAGACTGGGGGGACTTAATTGATCCAATTGCGCCTGCGTCGGATCTAAGGACGTCTCCAGCAGAGTGCGCAACGAACCGCATCCCCATTCCACCGCGCCTTCCGCGGCGTAGAATGTGCGAACGTTGTCGAGCTGCACGGCGGTCACCTGCGTCTGCCGCGTGGAACGCAACGCCGACGTAGCCGCCACGAACAGCAATCCGGTCATCAGCAGCATCGCCACCAGCATGACCAGCCCGCGCTCGTTCCGGCTGCGCCCCTTACCCTGCCCTGTTCGCCCCGTCGCCGTCTTAGACATGCGTTATCTCCGCCTTATCCGATGTTATACGCCCAAACTCAGGTTTCGGCCGCGCACCCAGAAGCGGTGAACTTCCCGCCGATACCCGTCGTAGAAGTAGGTGCCGTCCGGTAAATAAACGTACTGAGGATTTTCGTTTTCCTGCCGATCGGATTTCGTCACCACAATAATCTCCATCGCGGTAATCTGGCTCCGTTCGCCGGCGTTCAAGGTATATCCCGCTCCCACCACGTATCCGCTGGGCGGAATTCGATCCTCGTTGCGATCTACGAAACCGAACATCAGATAATCCACTTTCGTCGCCACCGTTTTCGTCACAGGTGGCGCCCACCCCAGCGAGTCGCGCGACCACTCCCAAACCGTCTGTTGTATCGTCGAAGCGGCCGCGTTGCGCGTATAGCGAACGGTCTCCGTACGCCCGTCGTTGTCAATGTCCGCGGTGAACACCACGTCGTACGTGTTCGCGTATTCAAAATCACTTCGCACCGAATCGCTCCATGCCTGACCGGGCACGTCGCGGTTGATGTCGTCCGCGTCGCCGTCCGCCTCCTGCAGAGCCATGAGTCCAACCATCCTGAAATCGCGTCCCAGCCGCTGCAC
>JAQTRJ010000217.1 GCA_028711875.1 bacterium
CGTGGAAAAATCCACCAACGACGAGCTGCTGACGATTCTCACGGAGAGTCCGCTGGGAAAAGCGGTGGGCGAGGAACTCTGCCGCGAGATTCTAAAGGCGGCCGGGCGAAAACACTGGCCGGAAGGCTCGCTGATTTTTCAGGAAGGCGACGCGGCGGGAGCGATGTACCTCGTGTGCCGGGGAATGGTGAAGCTCGCGCGCATCTCGCCCGACGGCCGCGAAAACGTGCTCGCGTTCGTCGAGCCGCCGCACTTGTTCGCGGAAGCCGCGATGTTTCTCGGCCGCTTTCCCGCCACCGCCACCGCGCTGGCCGACACCGAACTGCTGGTGCTGCACCGCGCGCAGGTGCTCGACCTGATCCGCCGCTCGGAGGAATTCTTGAATTTTCTGTTCGGGACCATCGCCCACTGGCTGCAGCGGCTGGTGGCGAAAATGGACGAACTGACGCTGAGCAGCGCTACCGCCCGCGTCGCGCGCTATCTGCTCGCTGAACTCGACAAGAATCCGCCGCGGCTGGATTTTCGCGTGCCGCGCGTCATGCTGCTCGCGAAGAAGGGCGATCTGGCCACGCTGCTCAATATCAGCGGGCCGTCGCTGTCGCGAATCTTAAGGAAGCTCTCGGATGACGGCGTGATCGAGGTACAGGCGCGGACGATTTACTTGAAGGATTTGCCTGCCCTGCAGAAGCTCATGCTGCCGCCGCTGGAATGAAGGATCATACACTGCCGCGATTCTGGACGCCCGCGCGGAAAATGGGCAGACGGAAGGACTCTGGTTTGCGCGCGGTGTCCAGAATGACCGTGTAATACCCTCTCGCCATTGCCGGTCTGGAGACCGACAACGGCGAGCACGCTTTCGCCGAGGCACGCGTTCCCGGAAGCCCCGACGGTCGGAGACCGACGCTAGTGTTTTGACTGTGCCATTGCCGGTCGGGAGACCGACGCGAGTGATTTTGGGGCGAATCTGGAGATTCGCCGCCGCGAACTTAAGCGGGGCGGGTGCAAGCGGCCGCCACCGCGCGGGAAGCGGGAAATCTCCTCTTTTTTGCTCCAGATCAAAATAGCAGGCAATTGCCCGCCGTAACTTGGGATCAATACGGTGAGCATTTTTTTTGTGGTATTAATTGATAAAAATGGTATTATTATAAGCAGCCGACGTTCCACAAAAACCATCTGGAGGCAACCAATGAATTACCGTAAACTCTGGATTTCTTTTATATTAGTTGTCGTTCTCTCGTTTGCGGTTCTGGGCTATTTCGGCTTTGAAATCTACCGGGAGGCCCCGCCGATTCCGAAAAAGGTCGTGACC
This sequence comes from bacterium, assembly GCA_028711875.1. GTDB lineage: Bacteria > Electryoneota > RPQS01 > RPQS01 > RPQS01 > JAHJDG01. The sequence continues at coordinate 1,310 of JAQTRJ010000217.1, forward strand.
GAGGACGGGCGGGTGTTGTTCAGCGGGCAGGAGATCAAGGACGGTCAGAACGTGTGGCAGGGCATGGGCGGACACGAAATGGGGACGGTGTGGGGGCATGGCTCGTACCTCGCCCCCGACTGGTCCGCGGACTGGCTGCACCGCGAACTGGTGATCGTGCTCGATCTCTGGGCGACGCGGGACTTCAGCCAGCCGTATGACAAGCTGAGTTCGCTCGAACAGGGATTACTGCGCGAGAAGCTGCGCGAGGAATACCGCACGAATACGTATCACGCGGGCAGCGGCGAATTGATTGTTTCCGCTGATCGCGCGGAAGCGATGCGGCGGGTGGGCGAGCACTACGCGAGTTTGTTCGGCGACGATCCCGCGCTCTCCGGACTGCGCGACGACTACGCGATTCCGAAAAACTCGATCCGGTTTCCCGAACGGCAGAAACTCCTGAACGCGTTTTTCTTCTGGACGGCGTGGTCGTGCGCGACCGAGCGGCCGGGGAAAAATATCACGTACACCAACAACTGGCCCGCGGAATCGCTGATTGGCAATCGTCCGAGCGGCTCGACCGTGGTCTGGTCAGTCATCAGCTTCGTGCTTCTGCTGGCGGGAATCGGCGCGCTGTCGTGGTACTTTGCCGTGGCGCAGCGCAAGGGCGAGGAGGAACTGGCCGAACCTCCGGCGCGCGATCCGCTGCTGGCGCTGAATCCCACCGCCTCGATGAAGGCCACGCTGAAATATTTCTGGGTGGTGATGGCGCTGGCGGTGACGCAGGTGGGGCTGGGAGCGATCACCGCGCACTACGGAGTGGAAGGCGGAGGATTTTACGGGATTCCACTGGCGGAGTGGCTGCCCTATACCGTCTCGCGGACGTGGCACATCCAACTGGGAATTTTCTGGATCGCCACGGCGTGGCTGGCCACGGGGCTGTTCGTGGCTCCGGCGGTGTCGGGTCTCGAACCGCGCTTTCAGCGGGCCGGCGTGAACACGCTGTTCGCGGCGCTGCTCGTGATCGTAGTCGGTTCGATGGCCGGGCAGTGGACGTCGGTGGTGAAGGGCATGGGACTCGAAGAGTCGTTCTGGTTCGGCCATATGGGATATGAGTACGTGGACCTCGGCCGGTTCTGGCAGATATTTCTCTTCATCGGACTCTTCATCTGGCTGTTCCTGATGAACCGCGCCATGTTCCCCGCCTTCCGCAAGGGCGCGGCCAATCGTCATTTGCTCATTCTGTTTTTCATCTCCTCGGCGGCGATCGCGCTGTTCTACGGCGCGGCGCTGATGTGGGGACGGCAGACGCACCTCGCGCTCGCGGAATACTGGCGGTGGTGGGTGGTGCATTTGTGGGTGGAGGGATTCTTCGAGGTCTTCGCCACGGTGGTGATCGCGTTCCTGTTTACGCGCATGGGACTCTTGCGCGAAGGAATCGCCACCGTCGCCGTGCTGTTCTCCACGGTGATTTTCCTCGCGGGCGGGATCATCGGCACGTTCCATCATTTGTATTTTTCCGGCACGCCGACGGCGATTCTCGCGCTGGGCGCGTCGTTCAGCGCGCTCGAGGTCGTGCCGCTGGTGCTGATCGGTTTCGAAGCCTACAAAAATCTTTCGCTGGCGCGGGCGAAGCCGTGGGTCAGCGCCTACAAATGGCCGATCTACTTTTTCGTGGCGGTGGCGTTCTGGAATCTCGTGGGCGCGGGCTTGTTTGGATTTCTGATCAATCCACCGATCGCTCTCTACTATATGCAGGGCTTGAACACGACGCCGGTGCACGGACACACCGCGCTGTTCGGAGTGTACGGAATGCTCGGATTCGGACTCATGCTGTTCTGTCTGCGCGGGCTGACCGTGCGCAAACAGTGGAAGACGGGCGCGCTGTCGTTCGCGTTCTGGGCGATCAATATCGGGCTGGCGTTGATGGTGCTGATCAGCCTCTTGCCGCAGGGACTCATGCAGACGTGGGCGAGCGTGGAGACCGGCCTCTGGTACGCGCGCTCGGCGGAGTTCATGCACTCGCCGGCGATGGAAACCTTCCATTGGCTGCGGGTGATCGGCGATACGATTTTCGCGGCGGGGATCGTGGCGCTGGGCTGGTTCGTTCTGGGACTCAAGACCGGCTGGTCGCTGCGCACGGAAGACAGTCCGCTGAAGGACATGCTGAACGACTGAAACACCGTACCGCGGCGAACCAAGAGAGTCCGGACACCCGCGCCGTCCCACACGCGGGAGCGTGTGGGCAAGTGAACTGAAACGCCGGAGCGAGTGGGCAAGTGAACAGAAGAACGCGCGGTGTCCAGAATGACAGAGACGTTCACAACGAAAGGAAAATACCATGACCGATCCGATCAACACCCTGATGAACGAACATCGCGTGATCGAGCGCGTGCTCGACGCGCTGGAGCAGTTCTGCGAGAGTCTCGCGATGAACGGCAAGGAAGACCGCGCGGCGCTCGCGCGCTTCGCCGAGTTTTTCCAGCGGTTCGCGGACAGCTTTCATCATGGCAAGGAAGAGGACATCCTGTTCGCCGCGATGACGCAGCACGGATTTTCAAGCGACTTCGGCCCGGTCGCGGTCATGCTGCACGAGCACGAACAGGGGCGGGGAGCGGTGAAGATTCTCCGCTCGGCGGGCGCGAATCCGAACGCCGACTGGGACGAGGACGAGCGGAACTGCGTGATCGCGGCGACGCGGGAGTACATCGTCATGCTGCGCGCGCACATTCAGAAGGAGGATCAGATTCTCTATCCGATGGCGCAGCAGCACATTCCCTATGCCGTCATGACGAACATGGGACGCACGTTCGCGGAGTACGATGGAGAAAAAACGGCCGACGGGACGGCGCAGCGGCTGCTCGATCTGGCAGAGGAACTCGGCGCGCGGTATGCGGTCGTTTAATCTCGATTGTCATTCCGGACATCGCGCGGTCCCACACGCAGGAGCATGTGGGCTAGTGATTCTTTGCGCGCGGTGTATAGAATCTCGATCCTATTCCGAGGAAGGGGTGACTCTGGAGAGTCACCACCGGGGCTAAGCTGGGAGGGGTAATTCCTCTGACGCAAAAGAAACTCCCCACTTTATCCCCCCACGAAGTGGGGGAGATGAGACCGGGGCGAGCCGAACGGCTCGCCCCGTTTTTTTTTGCGCGAGACCATTCCTATTTGACGAGCAGCATCGTGCGTTCGCGAACGAAGCTCTCCGTCGCGAGGCGGCAGATGTACATGCCGCTGGCCAGATGCGCGCCG
>JAQTRJ010000218.1 GCA_028711875.1 bacterium
CAGCGCACCCGTCCGCCGCTGGCACTGGGGTCGGTGAGAGGCGGATCAAAAGCCGGATCAATCGGCTCCTGCGCAAGAACGCACAAGGCGGCGGAAATGCACAGAACCACGAGGAGTGTTTTCATAGGACTTCCGATGGCTTTGGCGATGTCATAATAATGTACGGTCTTGCCATCGAAAAGTCAACCGGTATTCCTGCCAGTAGCACTTGATTATGCTGGAATTCGGGGCTATATTAGGACTTGGGAAGTAGAACAGGCGAATTGCATGGATACGATTTATCTGGATAATGCTGCAAGTACCCAGCCCGATCCGCAAGTGCTAAAGGCAATGCGGGAGGTCTTGGAACAGCGCTGGGGTAATCCCTCCAGTGCCCACGAGGTGGGAAGCCGGGCGCGAATCCGTCTTGATGAGAGTCGTACGGCGATTGCAGGGCTGATCGGGTGCCGCGATGACGAAGTGTATTTCACTTCTGGCGGAACTGAAGCCGACAATTGGGCAATTCTGGGGGTACTCGATTTTTGGCGGGAGCAAAAAGACCATTTTATCACCGCACCCACCGAACATCATGCGGTATCTGATGTGGCCAAATGGTGGTCCGAGCGGGGCGGCAGCGTAAGCTGGCTTCCCGTTGACGGTGACGGGCGGATTGACCCAGCGGACGTGGCGAAAGCGATCACTCCGCGAACGGCTCTGGTCTCGGTGATGCACGTCAACAACGAATTGGGGACGATTCAGGAGATCGCCGCCATCGGGGACATCTGCCGTGAACGCGGCGTGATTTTTCACACCGACTGCGTGCAGAGCTTCGGCAAGATTCCATTCCGAATGGCGGACATCGTCGCTGATCTCGCGAGCATCTCCAGCCACAAGATCTACGGACCGAAGGGAAGCGGCGCACTGATTGTCCGGCGCGGAACGAGACTCTCACCTCGTTTTTACGGGGGGAGCCAGGAGCGCGGACTACGAACGGGCACCGAAAATGTTCCGGGAATCGTGGGTTTCGGCGCGGCCGCGAAGCTGTGTATGGAGCGGCTGGAAAGTGAAAACCGGATGGTTCGGAACATGCGGGACCGTTTGGAACGAGAAATTCTCGCCGCGATTCCCAACGTGCGCATCAATGGATCGCGCGAGTCTCGAGCGCCGGGGCTGCTCAATGTGTCTTTCCGGGGGTGCGACGGCGAGGCTCTGCTGGTGGCGCTCGATCGCAAGGGTTTCTGCGTTTCCACCGGGAGCGCCTGCAGCGCGGGCGCGCTGGGGGCGTCGCACGTTCTCATGGGAATCGGGCTGGATGTGGAAACGGCCCGGAGCGCGATCCGATTTTCGTTTGGGCGATTCAATCGCGCCGATGACGTGGATAAGCTCATGAACGTCTTGCCGCAGCTGGTGGAACGGCAGCGACAAACCGCGCCGATCTCGTAAATTGAATTATCATTATTGCCGGACAAGGAAGGTCTGCTTATGGAAGGAGGGAAGAGGCGTGAAAATGACCGTGCCGCTTTTCGTCATCCTCATGCAATTCATAGTTGCCTGTGATAAGGAAGAGGAACCAAACTCCCCACCCAACTGGGTGGCAGACGTACAGTCAAACACAAGTTGGTCAGGCTATTTCGGGAATCGCACTGTGGATGGAAGTGGAAACGAGGTTGTTGATCTTCCCGACGACGAGATCGTCTGCTGTTCTGTGCAGAAGCAGACTGAGGCGGGAACGCTGACCGTGACCGTCAAAGATCAGCACAACGGAACGACCAAAGAATCAGCAACGACAAACGCTGAATATGGCGTCGTGAGTGTCTGCAATCAATAGCGATGAATCCTTCGCACGCAACCAACTCATCCGCCCGGAACGGAAAAGAACGTCCGACGGTGGCCGTAGCGATGTCGGGTGGTGTGGACAGCTCGGTGGCAGCGGCGCTCCTCGTTCGGCAGGGTTTCGAAGTGATCGGTCTGACGATGCACCTCTGGACGGATCCCAAGGGCGAGGAACTGTCGCTCAATCGTAGCTCGGGCTGCTGCAGCGTAACCATGAGCCGCGACGCGGCGGCGGTGGCCGATCGGTTGGGCTTCCGTCACTATGTGCTTGATCTATCGCGCGAGTTTCACGATTCCGTAGTGCGGGACTTCCGCGACGAATATTTCGCCGGACGAACTCCCAATCCGTGCGTGCGCTGCAATACGTTCGTGAAGTGGCAGACGCTGCTGGCCCGTGCGCGGCAGATGGGATGCGACTATCTGGCGACGGGACATTATGCGAGAAGTGATCATCACGGCGAGCGGGCACGATTGCTGCGCGCGAGATTCCTCGACAAGGATCAATCCTACGCGTTGTGGGGATTGGATCAGGACAGCCTGTGCCATACCGTGTTTCCCCTGGGCGAGCTGACCAAGCCCGAGGTGAGAAAGATCGCGGCCGAACTGGGATTGAAAACAGCGGATAAGCCGGAGAGTCAGGATATCTGTTTCATACCCGATGATGACTACGGGAGATTTCTGCGGACGGATGGCGGAACCGGACTGCCTGTGCTGGAAGCGGGAGAGATCATCGGTCCGGAAGACAAGATTCTCGGACGTCATCGCGGCATTGCCTACTATACGGTCGGTCAGCGCAAAGGCCTGGGTGTGGCGGCCGAGCGACCGTTATACGTGACGCGGATTGATCCGCACAAGAACCGTGTTTACGTCGGCTGGGAAGACGATTGCTTCTCCGACACGGCAACGGCTGCTCACGTGAATTGGGTGTCCATCGGATGTCCCGGCGAGCCGATTCCGTGTCAGGTCAAGGTTCGCTATCGCGATCACGGCCATGGAGCGCGTGTGACGGCCGTGGATGAGCAGACGGTTCGCATGGATTTCGATCGTCCGGTACGCGCTGTGACGCCCGGCCAATCGGCGGTATTCTATCAAGGTGATGTGGTGTTAGGCGGTGGTGTGATCAGTGAATTCAATTCGGTGAGGAAGCCATGAGTAGTTCGAAAATATTTCCGCGAGTGACGGCTCCGCAACTGGTGCGATGCAAGGCGGAAGGCCGGAGGATCGTGGGACTGACGGCTTACGACGCGGTGTTCGCCGCGCACGAGGAAGAGGCAGGAGTGGATTTTCTGCTGGTCGGCGATAGCGCGGGCAACGTGATTGCCGGACACTCCACGACGATTCCGATGACGATGGAAGCGATGCTGTTTCTCACACGCTGCGTGTCGCGGGGCACGTCGCGGGTGATGATCGTGGCGGATATGCCGTTCGGAAGTTTTCAGATTTCCGTAGAAGACACCGTGTCCAATGCCGTCCGGTTCCTGAAAGAAGGCGGTGCGCAGGCGGTGAAGATGGAAGGCGCGGGTTATCTGCTGGGGACGATACGGAGGCTGGTGGATGTTGGCATTCCCGTCATGGGACACATTGGATTGACACCGCAGCGAGTGAACGTATTCGGCGGATTTAACGTGCAGGGGCGCACTCCGGAATCGGCGAACGCGCTGGTCGAGGATGCGAAAGAACTGGAAAACGCCGGTTGTTTTTCGCTCGTACTGGAAAAAATACCGTTGGAACTCGCGAGGCAGATTACGGAATCCGTGAGCATTCCCACGATCGGAATCGGTTCGGGGCCGCACTGTGACGGACAGATTCTGGTTAATTACGATTTGTTCGGCATGTTCGAGCAATTCAAACCCAAGTTCGTTCGTCACTATCTGGAAGGAGCACAGCTCATCCGGGAGGCCGTCTCACATTGGGTGGAGGACGTCCGCGAGGGCAAGTATCCAACCGCGGAAGAAAGTTATAGCCAGCGAACCGTCAAAGCGTCCTCCGGAAAAGTCGTTCCGCCCGAGGAAGAATAGGGGGAGAGCGCGATGCGAATCGTCATCGAGGCTGCCGAACTGCGCGACCGGCTGAACGGTTTGAAAAAAGACGGCAAGCGACTGGCGTTTGTTCCGACGATGGGTGCGCTGCATGAAGGACACTTGTCGCTGGTCAGGCTGGCGCGGCGCCATGCGGATCGCGTGGCAGTTTCGATTTTCGTCAATCCTCTGCAATTCGGCCCGCACGAGGATTTCCGGGTATATCCGCGCACTCCCGAGGCGGATTCCGCGTTGCTCGAAAAGGAGCACGTGGACTTGATCTTTATGCCGACGGCGGAGGCAATGTATCACACGGGCTGGACCGTCTCGGTTCATCCCGGCGCGGTGGGGGGTGTCTATGAGGGCGCGCTCCGGCCGGGACATTTCCAGGGCGTGTTGACTGTGGTCGCCAAGCTGTTTCATCTGGTGGATCCGGACGTGGCCGTGTTTGGTGAGAAAGACGCCCAACAGTTCTTTCTGATTAGCCGCATGGTGGAAGACTTGAATTTCCGCGTTAAGATCATCGCCGGAGAGACGCTGCGCGAGCCGGATGGGCTTGCCGCCTCATCGCGGAATGTGTTTTTAACCGATGACGAGCGCCGGAAAGCGAAGGTTTTGTACCGGGCCTTGCTGGCTGGGCGAAGCGCGATACTCGATGATGGGGTAAGGAAATTGCCGGAGGTTCATGCTGTCATG
>JAQTRJ010000219.1 GCA_028711875.1 bacterium
AAAAACGGTTTTCCGCTCTTCGAGCATCACGACGTGCTCTATTGGATGGGCTGCATGGGGCGCTACGACTTCTATTATCAGAAGGTGGCGCTGGCCATGTCTCGGATTCTGAATGCCGCCGGAGTGAGCTGGGGAGTTCTCAAGGACGAAAAATGTACGGGCGACGCGGCGCGGCGAGCCGGCAACGAGCTGGTGTTCCAGATGCTGGCCGAGGAGAATATTGCGCTGCTGAACGCGGCGGCGCCGGCGTTGATTCTGACCACCTGTCCCCATTGTCTGCGAACGCTTCAGGAATATCGCGACTTGGGATTGAATGCGAAGATTGCGATCGTTCATCACTCCGAATTCATCTCGTCGCTCATGCGTGATGGAAAGCTAACTCCATCGAAAGGCACGCCGACGGAAATGGTCTATCACGACGCCTGTTATCTCAGCCGCTACATCGGGGACACTCACGTTCGTTATCCGCGCGAGGTCATCGAGAAGTCCGGGCTTGAGATCCTCGAACCCGTGCACAAAGGCGAGCGCTCGTTCTGCTGCGGCGCGGGCGGCGGTCTGTTGTTCACCGAGGAAACGGCCGGGGAACGCGTCAATCACCGTCGCGTGAAAGAGCTGCTGGATACGAAGGCTGCGGAGGTCGGCACCGCGTGTCCCTTCTGCCAGTTGATGCTGCGCGATGGAATGCGCGACTTGAATCACGAGACGGTCCCGGTGAAGGACATCGCCGAACTGGTGGCGGCGGGATTGCCAGAACACAGCGGATAAGTGTACGACATTCACAATCACGTCTTGCCCGGACTCGATGACGGCGCCGCGACGATGGATGAATCCTTGCGGATGCTGGCCAGCGCCGCCCGGCAGGGAATCACCCACGTGGCGTGCACGCCGCATGGAACGGATCGCGCGAACGAGGAAACCGACCGGCTGTTTCAGTCGGTCTTTTTACACGTGAAAGAAGCCGCAAAACGCGGTGGAATTCCCGTCGAACTGGCGCTCGCTTCGGAACTCATGTTGGGAGCGGACATTCTCCGAACGCTGCAGCTGCCGATGGCAACGTTTCATGGAGCGGGCAGGTATTGTCTGATCGAGTTTCCGTGGGAAACGCCGTTCGAGATTCTTCTGAATGCGGTCAAGTCGCTCAGCAGGATCGGTGTCCACCCCGTGATCGCTCACTATGAACGCTATGAACGCGCGGCGCGGAACCCAGAGCAGGTCGAACGGGTAAGACATGCGGGGGCGGTGATCACTCTGGACGCCGGTTCGCTGGTGGGACAATTCGGGGGCGCGATGACCCGGCGGGCGCGACAGTTGCTGAATTGGAAGGGTGTAGATGTACTGGCCAGCGACGCGCACAACGCCGATACCCACGGATTTTATCTTCAGCGCGGCTGTGACGCGGCGGCGGAGATTCTCGGCGAAGCGAATGCCCGGAAGCTGGTGATAGACCATCCCCGGATGATATGGGAGGGTGAGTCGTGGACGGGAAGCGGGATGAAAAGCGAGTAAGGATGGAATGAAGGTTGGCAAGGATACGGTGACTTCGCTCGATGTGGGCCGTTTTCGGCTGGACGGCGGAGCCATGTTCGGTGTGATTCCCAAAATCCTCTGGAGCCGCACGAATTCCGCAGATGAGCTGAACCGGATTGACATGGCGATGCGGTGCCTGCTCATCGAGGGCGATGGGCGCAGGATTCTGGTGGATACCGGCGCGCGCGGTCAGTTCGTTCGCGGAGACGGAGAAGCTCTGTAGGCCGGAGAAAAAGCCGCGCCCGTCAAACCGGCCGCGGCCATCCTCGGAAGATGTCTCGCTTCACTTCAATAACGGCTGACCGGGTGACCAATTCGCACCGCAGAGACCGCCGGCCTGCAGCGCATCGAGTACGCGCAGCACCTCTTCGATATTGCGTCCGATACCGGTATCGTGAACGACCATCCAACGCAGCGTGCCAGCGGGATCAATGATAAATGTTCCCCGTTGGGCGAATCCGGTTTGCTCATCCAACACCCCATAGGCGCGACTGACGTCGTGAGTCAGATCGGACAGGAGAGGAAATCTGATCTCACCCAAACCATCCTTCGTCCACGCCTGGTGGCTGTATTTACTGTCTACGGAACAGCCCAGCACTTCCGCCTTACGCCGTGCGAATTCGTCGTGACTCGCGGAAAAAGCCCTGATCTCCGTGGGACAAACGAAGGTGAAATCGAGCGGGTAGAAAAACAGAACCAGCCATTTTCCCTTGTATTGATCCGAGGAAATCTCCACGAATTCCTTTCCCCGAAGCCCCTCCAGTTTGAAGCAGGGAGCCGGCTTGGCAACTTGAACAGACATTCCTTCCTCCTGGTTTTCTATGGGTTGACGACGCGCTTTGGACAGCCGTGAAACATTGCCATCTTGAATCCGGATTCGCCTTTTAAATGGCCCACACGCACGAATAGTTCCAGCCGGCAGGGATAAATGACTTCTCCACGATCCCGGAATTTTTTAGATCGCCTGCACAGCGAGATTCTCGTCGCCGATGGAGCCATGGGCACGTCGCTGTACGCCCGTGGAGTATCGTATCGGTCATGCTTCGAGGAACTGAACGAGTCGCAGCCCGAGGTGATCGAGTCGCTCCACCGCGAGTACATCGCCGCCGGAGCGCGGATTCTTACCACCAACACGTTTGGTGCCAACACATTTCGGTTGAGCGAGCACGGCTTCGAGAAGCGCGTTCGCGAAATCAATCGTGCGGGAGCGCAGATCGCGCGGCGCGCGTCCGGAGATTCCATTTACGTCGGAGGCTCCGTTGGACCGCTCAATCGAATGCTGGAGCCGATCGGAAAACTGTCGCTCGACGATGCGCGTCAGGCGTTCCGTGAGCAGATCATCGGACTCGTCGAGGGCGGCGTGGACCTGTTCATCGTCGAGACCATGTCGAATCTGGCCGAGATGCGCGAAGCGATCGCCGCTATTCGCGACGTAACGGCCGAGCTGCCCATCATCGCGACCATGACGTTTACGGAAGAAGGCAAAACACTGGTTGGGGATAAGCCGTTCGAAGTGCGTCGGTCGTTGCGGGAGTTCGGTGCGGATGTGGTGGGAGCGAACTGCTCGGTCGGGCCGCAGCCGATGCTGGACGTGATCGAGCGAATGGTCGGCGAGGATCTCCCCGTAGCGGCGCAGCCCAATGCCGGCTTTCCCAAGTTGGTTGGCAGCCGCTACATCTATCTGGCTTCCCCGCAGTATTTTGCGGAATACGCCGTCCGCTTCGTGCAAACCGGCGTCAATCTGGTCGGCGGTTGCTGCGGAACGACCGCGGAACATATTCGCGCGATCGCCGAGGCGGTGCGCAACTTGAAGCCTGTGCGTCGGTCGTTTCTTGTCATCCAGGATGTGGATGATGACCACCAAACCGTTGCCGCGCCGCGGTCACCGTCCGCTGGGACGTTCGGTGCTGATCTGGGGAAACGATTTCTGGTCTCGGTGGAAATTGACCCGCCGCGCGGCATCAATCCCGAACCGCTCGTCCGCCATGCGCGAACGCTTCAGCAGCATGGCGTGGATTTGATTAACGTCGCCGACTCTCCGCTCGCCCGTTCCCGGCTCAGTGCGCTGGCGATGGCGCATCTGATCCGCCGCGAAGCCGGGATCGAGGTGCTGCTCCATATGTCATGCCGCGACCGCAACGCGCTGGCGTTGCAGTCGGAGTTGCTCGGTGCTCATGCCCTGGGCGTGCTCAATATCCTGGCCGTGACCGGCGATCCGCCCGCCGTGGGCGATTACCCGTTTGCCAAGGCGGTGTTCGAACTCGATTCTATTGGGCTCACGCAAATGATCGCGCGGATGAATCGCGGCAAAGACCTCACCGGGCGGACTATGGAAGAACCGACGAGGTTCGTGCTGGGCGTGGGAGTGAATCCCACCGCCACCGATCTCGATCTGGAGTACGACCGGTTCCGTCGGAAAATTGACGCGTGCGCGCAGTTCGCGTTGACTCAGACGCTCTTCGACGCGACCACGCTCGAGCGATTTCTGAACGACACCGCTTCGTTCCGCCGGATTCCCGTCCTGCTCGGAATCCTTCCGCTCCGTTCGTCCAAACATGCCGAGTTCATTCATCACGAAATCCCCGACATGATGGTGCCCGAAGTTGTCCGCCGGGCGATGCAGAATGCCGGAACGGAGGGCGCGCGCGTCGGAGTTGAACTCGCCCGAGCGTTTCTACTCGAAACTTATTCGCTTGTTCAGGGAGTGTATCTGATGCCGCCGTTCAACAAGTTCGACATGGCGGTGGAAGTGATTGACGTCCTGCCCGCCGAGCGCGATCTTCACTGATCTCTACGTGTAGGCCGGGATTCCCATCAGATCCTCCCCCAGCACCAGCGCGTGGATATCGAAGGTTCCTTCGTAGGTGTTGACCGATTCCAGATTGTTCATGTGTCGGAAGGTCTGGTATTCGTCGGAAATGCCGTTGGTGCCAAGGATATCCCGCCCCACGCGCGCGATCTCGAGAGCGGTTCCCACGTTATTCCGCTTCGCCATG
>JAQTRJ010000220.1 GCA_028711875.1 bacterium
TGTTCGGACAAACACTTCCGTGAGCGGTGAAAACAGCCACTAACACTTTAATTATTTTAATGATGGCTGTTGCGGCCGGAGCCCAGGGCTGGCCATCGGGTGCCGCTGTGGATCCGGCTTCAACGGAATCAGGGCCGTCTCCGGGCGAACTGACCGTCCAAGTCGCCGCTGCCAAGCTGAGTAGCGACGAATGGTCGGAGCAACGCACGCGGTTCGGCTTGGCCATTGGGCTCGGCGAGGGATTCTGGCTGTCGGCAGGCGGATCGGCTCGCGATCTGTCTGGCCACGGCGCGTTTCAGCAGGGGTTGGAGGACACTCGGCTGGGACTCGGATTCTGGCCGGCACTGACGCGGACTCTCGACGTCGGTGCCAGCGGGTATTTCATTGTTCCCACGGGCTATCGCTCGCAGGAACATTACTACGCGGCGGCGGAGGATTCCGTTCATTACTTACCGCCGTTCAGTTTTCAGCAGACGGCCGGCGAGCTGATGACCGGCGCGCGTTGGTCGCTCAGCCCCGCCGCGGAACTCGGCGCGATGCTGGGATACCTCAGCACCTCGGATCGCGCCGAACAGGCGTTCCGCTGGGCGCTGAGCGCACGGCTGATGCCGCTCGGTCCGCGCTACGCGGCCGAGTTCGGTTATGCGCAATCGCTGGTCAGAACGGGGACGCTGCCAAACACGGAAACGGTGACGGCCGCGCTGGCTCTGAATCTCGGCTGGGGCTTTACGCTGCTGCCGGGCGTCACGGCGGAGCTGGGCGATGATCCGCTCTACGGAGGTTCGATCGGACTGCGGTTCACGGCGCGGCTGCCCAAGTCGGTGGTCGGCGGAAAGGAGAGCGAAACCGCTCCGCTTCCGGTGTTTTTAGGGGGACGAGTGCTGGTTGCACCGCCGCTCTGCAACGCGCCGCTGGCGGGCAGCGAGGAGTTGTGGCAAAGCATCCGTGGCGAGATCGCCCCGTCGTTTGACGAGGTCGTGGCGCTGTCGTCGCTGGACGTTCCGGGACTTCCCTATAGCGAAGAGACGCGGTCGCGGCAGGATCAGTCGCTGCGCGCGATTTCGGAAGCCAGTCCCGAGGCGGAGTGGCTGTTGATCGCGCGGGTGGAACACGAAGACGTGACGCGGGCCGGCGGACTGCGCGTGCCGCTGGTGGTCAATCAAACGCAGTGGACGGCAGAGTGCCGTCTGACCGTAGAACTCGTGAATCTGTATTCCATTCAAACGCGCACGCGGCGGACGATTGAGGCGACGGCGGTGAAACGCGAGATGCCGACGCTGGCGATGGTATCCACGCCGGAGAGCGAATTGCTTTCGGCGAGCGCCGCGCGGCAATTGACGTTCGCAGCGTATCGCGAAGCCGGGCGTGAGATCGCCCGCATGGTGGGAACATGGGAATCCGACTGGCGATCCTCGCGGCGCTGAGCGCGCTGCTCATCGCGGGCGGCTGCACGTCATCGGACGAGACGCCGGAAGGGCCGTCGCCGCAGATGACGGTGTCGGTGGAAGCTCGGCCGCAGGCGGTTCCGGCGGATGGAGTGAGTCGGATCGTGCTGTTTGCAGAGGTGCGGCGGGGTGAGAGCGCGGCGGCGGATTCGACGGAAGTAATTCTGCTGAATACCCTGGGAACCTTGCAGCAGGGAATCATTTACACCCGCGGCGGCATTGCCCTCGACACGCTGACCAGCGACACGGTGGCGGGGAACGGATGGATTATCGCGTACTCGCAGGGGGCGCGCGATTCGGTGGACGTCTTTTTTACGGCGGATGAATGATCGGGAGAGGGTCGGCTGCAAGCAGCCGCGCCGCGGGAAAAACATGGTGATGGGTCTATGTTGAGAACTGGCACGACACTTCATTTTCTGATTATCTCTCTGATGGTCGTCGTGATCGGCGGCTGCGGCAGCGGTGGTTCGACGGGACCGGGTGAACCGGTCGCGCCCAGCGAATTGACGTTTTCCTATGGCCGGGTGGTGAACGTAGACGGACAGATGCACGCGCAATGGTCGTGCAGTCTGCCGACTCGCGGCGACATTCGCTACGGCCGCGCGGCTTACACCCAACTGACGAGCGCGCCCGAGACGGCCGATTCACAGGACGTGGAACTCACGAATCTATCCTATAATACCGGCTACCTCTATCAGATTATTGCTCGCGACAGTCTCGGGCGGTCGGTGCAATGCGACGGACAGTTCACGACGCCGCCGAAGGCATCGCCCGAACCGGTTATCAGCGACTTCACGATTGAGAATATCACGGAATCGGCGGCGCGCGTGACGTGGCGCACCGACGAACCAGCGATCGGCATCCTCTATTATGGAATTGGAAGCCCGAGCGATTCGCTGGCGGCGACGAGTCTCTCGGAAGAGCACGCGTTCGACCTGACGCCACTCGATCCGTCCACGACCTATCATCTGCGCGCCGAAGCGGTGAACGCGGCGAATCTGCGCGGCGTCGGTCCCGACACGAGTTTCGCAACGGCGAGGCAGCTGACCGTGTCGTTTCCCGACACCGTGCTGACGATGGGGGACACGTTGCAGCTGCCGCTCTTCATTCACGATGCCGAAAATCTGGCGGCGCTGCGCATCGGCATCGAGTTCGAGACCGGGATGGTGGAGGTGGTGGCGGTCGAGGAAGGGCCGTTTTTCACCGACCGTCGCGGCTTCATTTTCTTCGACGACATTCACAACAGCTCGGGTTATTTTCTGGTCAACCTGAGCTGGAATATTGATTATGAGGGGAACCGGCAGGTCAACACCGACGCCGACGGGAGTGGGATCGTCGCCTACGCGCGTCTGCGCGGTCTGGAAGCGGGACAGGCCGAGTTGAGATTCGATCCCGACAGCACGTTCGGCCTGGATATGTTCGGCAACGTGCGTTCGTGCCGGTTGACCGCGGGCAGCGTGGAGATCGAGCCATGAGTCGGACTCACATGGAAAACAAGAAACATTCACATAGTAGGTGGAGAGGCAAACAATCCTCTCATCACGGGAGTCGAGCCATGAATCTTCGTCATTGCTTCGTGCTCGTTCTGGCGGGGCTGATGCTGCTGGGCGGCGTGACCGCCGAGGCGGCGTCGAGCTACCGCTCGTTTATCGAGTGGAACGGGCCGTATTTTCACGTCCGACACGGACTGAACGCGGACAGCAGCGCGTACGTCAACTATTTAGTGAACGATCCGTTGCCGCTGTCCAGCGCACCTTTCTCGTCCCCCACGGCGGTGGACGTTACCGGGTCTCCGGCGGCGCTGAACGTGTTCGTGGTGGATCACGATCACCAACGCGTGCAGGTGTTCGACGTCAACGCGCGCTGGATGGTGGAGGCGCTGAACCACAGCGCGGCGCCTATTCAGGGCTATTTCGGCGGGCGGAGCATCCGCTTTTCGCTGGGAGAAGTGCTGCCGTCAAGTGAGCGCATCACGCTGAATGGCAAGCCGTTCACGCGGGTCAGCGATCTGACCGGACGCACCGTGACCGACTCGGTCTATACCATCGTCTACACGGGCGCGCCCAACGTGGGCGGCGTGGCGACCCTGCCGACCGGCTGGAACTTGACCCAGTTCGACTCGGTGCGGGTGGAATATGCGTATGCAACTCCGGCGGGAACGCCCAAGCTCGGCGATGTTGACTACAAGCTGTTTCAGACGACGCCGACCGATATGCCGCTGCAGCTGCACAGTTCCACCTCGCTGATTGATCCGCCGATGAGCGATCTGACGTCGCTGGCGCTGAACTCGTCGGCGCGCGTCGGCAAGTCGCACGATTTGTATTTGGTGAACGCGCTGTCGGGCGGCCTGGGAACGCTGGCTTCGTATGATCTGACGACCATCGGTTCGGGCGGCGCGTTCGGGTACGTGGATACGTATCCGGGAGCGCTGAGCCGTCCCTACGACGTGGAGATCGTGGATCGCGGAGCCAATACGCCAATCGGAACGCTCACGGCGGGCGTGCCGCAGGACGTGGCCAACGCGCGGCTCACGCCGGCACCGAGCATCACAAACCAGAATACTTTCCTCGGCCATAACTATCGCCTGACCTACGCTTTCGACACGACCAGCGCGATGAACCAGACCGCGGACGCGCAGAACAATGAATGCGACGTATTCTACGACCGGATTACGGGCCGCACCCATATGGTGTTTTGCCGCGACGGCGTGGGCACGGGCTGCGCCTACAGCTTCAGCGACGACAACGGCATGACGTGGTCGGAAGCGGTGACGATTTCTCCGAGCACGCTGACCGGCGTGATGGATCGGCCGCGCGTCGTGGCCGGCGCCAACGGCAACGTGCATGTCGTTTTCGAAGCGGTGGACGGCGCGGGCGACCGCCATCTCTATCACCGCTGGTCGGAAGACGGAACGCTCTGGCAGACGACGACGGTGCTCACCAACGATGTCACGCCGATGATCGTGGCCGCCAATCGCTATGCGACGATGCTGGTGGATCCAGTCACCGACAATATCAACGTGGTGTGGGCGGGCGAGGGAAGCGTCTATCACAAGATTCGTAC
>JAQTRJ010000221.1 GCA_028711875.1 bacterium
ATAGAAAAGCGCACAGACTCAGCAAGACACTCCAGCCGAGAATGCGATTTGTGAGAAGGAGATCCCAAGAGCGACCTGCAGCAATTCGGACTGCGAAAAAAGCGGCGGGAATAAGCAGAACAAGTAAACCAACGACACCCTGCCACAATTCGCTCCATGGAAAGAAAAAGGAGCGTGCCGCATACGAAAGAAAACCAAAACAGGGAACATGCCACTCCACAGAACCGAATCCTGCAACGAGCGGAAGCCATGCACCGAAGGTAAGGACGTTTCGTTGCCATATCGGCAGCGTTGCCAGAAAGATCAGCCCAAACGCCCCTATCATCCGAAGAAGCCATAACCGGGAATGGTGCCGGGGTAGTGCGGTAATCAGAAGCGGCAGTACGAGGAGCGACGTGAGTTTTGTATAGAGAGCCGCTACGGCAAGAACGATAAACAGTACCAGATGTCGAACCGACATCGGATTCTCGCGCAGTCGAAGCAGAGAGATAAAGAGACCTCCGACGAGAAGCCAAAACAGCGCGTCGTTATTCACCATAGAAGTGAAACGAACAAAGACTCCGCTCAGGGCGATGAACATCAAACCGCTGCCGGTTGCCGGAGCGGTCAGACGCAGGGAACGGCAAAGCATAGCAAAAGTCAGCAACAAGCCGATAGACAATACGCTGCCCAAAGCTCTGCCGAGAAAGATTATCTCGGGCAGATCACGATAGCCAAGAAGCTCAGCCAGTCCGGCGACGAGCAGATAGTATAAGGCAGGCTGATAGAACTCATACTCAGCCCGTTCAAGCGCACCCGGCTCTTGAATGGATTCCACGAAAGAAGGCAACTGCTGGTGGTGCACAAGATGATGAATGTAGTTGGCGTGTGCCAATTCATCGTTGTAAGAAGACAGCCTTCCCGGCACGCTGATCTCACCCACCGGCGTCCACACGATGAACACGATCCGCAGCATCAATCCCACGATGAGGGCAATCCACAGAGGACGGGATCGGCAGATGTCCCGAAGGCGCGTGGATTCTGCGTGACTCACGAGTTGTTCTCGGGATAATCGTGAGTTCCCGCCGCGACTCGAACATTTCCGATGCGGCGTGTGATCCCAACCTGATCGAGATACTCCAGAAACGGCACAACAAACTTGCGCGATGAGAAAAGAATCCGGGTCGCATCGGCCACAGTAAGCTCACTTGTGCGCCGCAGGGCTTCGCGAACTGTGGACGTGGCCTTTTCGAATTCGGCGGTCTCGAAAAACAGATCAGTTCCAAGACGCCGACAACGACCGAGACGATCCAGAAGCACGAGAGTTTTTTCGACGTGCGAGCGCGAGACGTTTAATTCTTCTGCGATACTGACGGCCGAGGGGGGAGCGAATCCATGTCGTTTCAGGATCCTCAGAACATTGTCGCACCGCTGCCGTTCCTCCGCATCCAGCGTCACGGTCCGGCGCACGTCTCGGAACAGCGGTCCCTGCTGTTCGAGAATCCCGTCTGCGATCAGCGCGTTCAAGAGGAAATCCTGAATCGGGAGAGGAAGCAGCGCGAGGTTGTCCCGAAATAAATCGCTGCGCGAAAAACCCGCCGCCGACGGCTGGGCTTCGTGCAGATGTGACAACCGCTGCAGGAGTTCGACCTTCCGCGCGGAGATTGAAGCGGACAGGATCAAGTACTCGGAGATCGTCGCGGCCACTTGTCCGTCGGGGAGTGCCTGAAGCAGCGATTCAAGTTCCTGCTCCGTAAGCGCGAACTGGTTGGCAAGGCGAGTCCTCTCCATACCGTATTTCCCACGTCTTCGCAGACAAGCAAGCAGCGCACCGGTCAGGGAGTCGGTATCCAATTCGCGGGCAAAGACTGTCTCGTCGCATTTGTTGCGGGCGGACAGCGGCGGTGAATCCGGCTCCAGGACGCGACCACCCCCCAGCGTTTCGAGCGGCGAATAGCGTCGCAAAATGAAATGATCGCCCCACGCGGCCACGACGTCCGATTCAAGAGACAGCTGCGCGAAGCAGAGATGTCCTGACCGATCAAGAATCTGAAGGCGGCCAATCGCTTCGTCCGTACCGATCAGGAATCGAATCCGTTGGCGATCCTTGACGGGCAGCACTTCGGAAATCAACTCGACCGCGACCTTCAAACGACTGGTTTGAAGGATTGTGCCGGGCATCGTCAGCGTAGCACCGCGTTTCAAATGATCGGTATCACCGATCAGGTTCAGCGCGGCCCGTTGACCTGCGGACAGCATCTCCTGCTCGCTGCCATGTGTTTCCAGCCGCTTGACGCGCACAGAGAATCCGCCCGGCAAGATCACCAGGCGGTTGTCCCGTTTCACTTGACCCGACAGGATCGTTCCCGTCACCACCGAACCGCGTCCCTTTATAACGAATACACGGTCGAGCGGAAGCCGAAAGACGCTCTTCTCCGTACGCGATGGAAGCGCGCCGAGAGCGGCGATCAGCCAGCTACGAAGCTCGGGAAGGCCGCGTCCGGAAAGAGAATCCACACGGAAGATCGGGGCCGATTCAAGAAAAGTCCCGTGAACCGCACTACGGATTTGGTCTTCGACCAGATTCAGCCAGTCCGGTTCCACGAGATCCGTCTTGGTGATCGCGATGACTCCCGAGCGTACGGCAAGCAAACGCAGAATGGCGATATGCTCCTGCGTTTGGGGCATGACTCCATCATCGGCGGCCACCACCAGCAGCGCGAAGTCCACTGTGGCCGCGCCCGCCACCATGTTTCTGATCAGCCGTTCATGGCCGGGGACGTCAATGATCGCCGCCACGTCGTCGAGAAAAGCATAGCCGAGATCCAGCGTGATTCCCCGGCGCTTCTCTTCAGGCAGACGATCGGGATCAGTACCCGTCAAGGCGCGCACGAGTGCGGACTTTCCGTGATCTATATGACCGGCCGTGCCGACAATCACGCGCGCCATGCTCGATCAACTGAAGATTTTCGTTATATCGAAGATGTGATACTCGGGCATGCACCACTGGCAGCCGTTATACTGCGGACGATGGTTCGTGTCAACCATCCGCTTCACCTGATCCAGCGTGTGGATTTTCCGCTTCTTGTCTTCAGGGATCTTCTTGATCTGGCATTCATACTTGGTGAACGACATGTCGTGGATAATGTGATTTTCTTCATCCACCAGATACATGATGATCTTCCTCCATGCCCCGTCGTTTTTCTTTCATCAGGTGTCGAACTTCATCCGCGGTGAGTTCCCGCCACTGACCGGAAGGCAGCGCCCCAAGACTCAGGGATCCCATTCGCGTTCGATGAAGGCGAATCACGCGCGCTCCTACGGCTGCCGTCATGCGCCGGACTTGACGTTTTCGTCCTTCGGACAAGACCAGACGAAGACGCCGCGGCGTGGTGAGCGACGCTTCCTCCGCGCGCGCCGGACCATCTTCCAATTCCACTCCGTCCACAAGACGACGAATATCCCGTTCCGTCAACGGCACGTCCGTTTCCACAAGATAGGTCTTCCGTGTGCCATAGCGCGGGTGAGTGAGTCGAAGGGCAAAATCGCCGTCATCGGTAACAAGGAGAAGACCTGACGTGTTGCGGTCGAGACGACCGACGGAAAAGTAGCGGCGATCCGTGGGAAGGAGATCGAAGATGGTGGCGCCGCGCTCGCGGTTTTTCCTGCTGGTGCAAAGGAATCCGACCGGCTTGTGCAGCATCAGAACGCGCGGCGGAAGCCGCCGGGGGAGTGGCTGACCGTCTACGGCGATAGCGTCGCGTTGTTCATCGGCGCTGGCACCGGGCTCCCGGACGATGTTGTCGTTGACGGAAACCCGTCCATCACGAATCCAACGTTCCGCTTCGCGGCGCGAGGCAACACCGTGTCTCGCGAGTATTTTATGAAGTCGCTCCATCTCCAAGCGGCAGAGATTCAGACAGGCGGAGAAGCGCGATGACGGAGGGAGGTCAGGAAATCGTCAGGATCTCAAGTTTCTTCACTCGATCCCGCCATTCTTCGACAGGGACAGCCGATTTATCGCGCAGGCTGAGCCGACGTTTGCTGAAGAACGATTCCACGCGAAACGTAATTTCAGCCACATGACCATCCATCGTATTGACAGGGATGTCATTGGACAAGTCGCCGTAGTGAACGCGCAGCATCCGTTTTCCGGATAGCAAGTGTCCGAGCAGGGCCGCGTCGAACGTCCGATCAGATCCATCCAAGATCAATTCGTTGTCTACATAGATTCGAAGCTGGGCGGGATCGAATTTCTGAAGGTCGTCACTGGGACGAATGGCGATGAAACCGTCTCCAGACAAGCGGATGTACTCACCGACGATCACGGCATTCGGCTGATCCTCGGTCAGCATGGTCGTTACGGAAGCGGGGGTTTGATATCCGGCGACGTTCGCGAATTCGATACGGTGGTTTCCCCAGTGGGCATCCATTAAGACCTGGCCGATCCCAACCTGCGCCGCATCCACCCGTATTCCAGCCGCAATGGGTGTGGTGGAGATCGTCAATTTTGGCTG
>JAQTRJ010000222.1 GCA_028711875.1 bacterium
CAAGAAAGGATTCGCCATGGTTGGATCAGGATGGAGTCGCCTGATGATGGGACTGTGTCTGACGGTCGGCATCGCCGGAGCGGGCTGGGCGCAGGATTGGCCGGACGCGCTGCGCGAAGCGCAGGCCAAGTGCGAACGGCAGCGCGGCGCGATTCACGATATGACGATCGTGGAGGATATGGCCATGACGTCGGACGAGGGCGAGATGAAGGCCGAGCACACGCTCTATCGTCAGGGCGAGCGTTCGCGGGTGGAGATGACCATGCACGCTCCGCAAGCAGGCATCGGCGACCTGCGTACGATCGTGATTGACAACGGCACGGACGTATGGATGTTCAATTCGCTGACCGGCAAGCGCAAGATGTCGCCCGAGGAAGCGAGTCAGCGCGGCGAATTCCGCGAGTGCTGGGATTTCACGCCGGGAAATTCCACCGTGGTCGGATCGGAGAGCGTGAACGGCAGCGAATGCTATCTGGTGGACATGACGCTCGACAGCGTGCAGCACCGCCTCTGGCTCGAACAGAGCACCGGACGGGTGATTCAAGGCGAAGCGCACGACGGAGACGCCAGCGTGCGCTGGGCGTTGTCCGATTTTCGCGCGGTCTTCGGCGATTATGAATATCCGCATAAAATCGAACTCTTCGACGGCGGGCAGACGATCAGCACCATGATCGTCAAATCCATCGCCGTCAATACCGGACTCTCCGACGACCTGTTCGATCCCGACAAGGTCGAGATGGCGACGCCGAGTATGGATGAACTTCTGCAGCAGATGCTTCAGGAAGCGGAGGAGGATTCGCAGTAGCGGGACCGGCCCGTGCGCGCAGCGCAACGAATGTGGAGGGAATCGGCGTGAAACTGCATTCCACTCACCGGCAGGCTTTACGGCGGCGATCCATGCAGGCGGGCCGTCCGCCCGGCGAACGTCTCGATCCGGAGGCACCGTCGGCGCAGGCGACGAGAATTCATGCCATCGTCTACGATGCGTCGTCAATCGAGGAGACGGACGTCGCGTCGGCGGAGCAGGTCAAGACGCTGCTTGGCCGGTCCGGCGTGAAGTGGTTCGACGTGGACATGCTGCGCGACGTGCAGGCGCTGCAGCAAATGTGCGCGGCGCTCGGGCTGCATGCGCTGCTGGTCGAGGATCTCGTCAACACCGATCAGCGGACGAAAATCGAGGACTACGGAAGCGTCCTCTTCATCGTTCTCAAACAGTTCTCGCTCGCCGGCGAGCGCATGACCGACGAACAGATCAGTTTGGTTCTTGGGAGGGATTTCGTGCTGTCGGTGGGGGCGAAGGAAACCAATCAGTTCGAAGTCGTGCGCGACTATCTGCGGAGCGGCAAGCCGCGCGACCGGCTGGAGCACGCGGACTATCTGGCCTATCGGCTGCTCGATTCCATTGTGGACGGCTACTACGTCGTACTCGATCGCCTGAGCGACCGCGTCGAAGCGCTGGAAGCCGAGCTGGTGAAGGGGCCGACGGCGCGATCGCTGCCGGTGATGTTCGAGATCAAGCACGACCTGCTCTTTCTGCGCAAGGCGATCTGGCCGCTGCGCGAGATGCTGAATTCCCTGTTGCGCGACGGGACGCCGCTCGTTCGCCATGAAATGCAGCCGTTTCTTCGCGACCTGTACGATCACTGCGTGCAGGTGATGGAAACGATCGAGACGTTTCGCGAAATGCAGGCGGGCAATCTGGACATGTATATGTCGAGCCTCAGCGTGCGGCAAAACGAAGTGATGAAGGTCTTGACGGTGGCGGCCACGATTTTTTTGCCGCTCACGTTTTTAGCCGGCATCTGGGGAATGAACTTTGAGATCATGCCGGAGCTGCACTGGCGATTCGGCTACGGGCTGGCGCTGGCGATTATGGCGGCGCTGGCCGTCGGCATGGTGGCTTATTTCCGGCACAAACGGTGGATGTGATCCTTAACGAGGCAGGCAATCGGTGAAGAGAACCCTCATAATTTCCAGCGAACATTTCGGACGGGGCGACAATGAACTTGGCGCGAAGCTGATGGGATCGTTCTTGCGCACGCTTCTCAGCGGTGAACGCAGGCCCGACAAGATTGTGTTCTACAACAGCGGGGTAAAGCTGCTCGCGCAGGGGTCGCCGGTGCTGGACGCGCTCGACGAATTGAACAAGGCCGGCGTGCTGCTGGTCGCGTGCGGAACGTGCGTCGGTCATTTCAAGCTCGACGAAAAAATTCGCGCCGAACGCGTCAGCAATATGCGCGAGATCGCCGCGATTCTCATGGAGTCGGAGAGCGTGGTGACGGTATAGACGAGACGAATCCGACGATGAAAAACAAAATGCAGAAGCGCGATCAGCGGCCGCTGGCTCTCTGGATTCTGATCGTCTTGATCGCTTTTAATTCGCTAAGCGGCTTGTGGGGCGGTATCGCTTTTCTGATTGATCCGACCGGCGGACTGATGAATTTCCCGCAGGAAACGTGCGACCGGTTTCCGCTGCCGAACTTTCTGATCCCCGGCATTTTTCTGCTTCTTGTTTACGGAATCGGCGGAGCGGTGACGATCTTGGGACTGCTCAGGCTTCCCGACCGCCATCTGTCCGTGAAATCCGGATGGTGGCGGAGCCGTCACTGGTCGTGGTTTTTCTCGCTGGCTCTGGGGATAATTCTGATCGTTTGGATCGTTGCGCAGATCATGATCATCGGCGGGCCGATGCCGATCCAAATCGTTTATGGAACGATCGGCATCTACATCTCGGGCTGCGCTCTGCTGCCGCGCGTAAGACGGTATGCGCTGCCATCGGCAGACGTGGCCTGATCTGCGGAGGCTTGTCCACATCGGATTCCGGTATCAACGGCCAGAGTCATCAAGCAGCAGACCTTGATTCTGCAATGAAGTCTGCAGGGGATTATTCAAGGTTCGCCGGCGGGGAGACGCAGCCCGACAAGCTCGTGTTCGACAACGGCGGCGTTATGGAGTCGGAGCGCGTGGTGACGGTGCAATCGGGAAGCAACCACTTTTTTTTCGATATCTGACGAAAGGAAAGACCATGAACTGGACGCTCATTCTTCTGGTCAGCCTGATTTCGATTCTGATCGGGCTGGTGTCGCTGTTCGGTCTGATGGACGTGAATCCGTGGATCGTCGGGGCGTTCACGTGTGTGATTTCGGCGCTGATTCTCGGCCGTTTTTCCCGCAGAAAATACTTCATGCATGGTTTCTGGGCGGGAGTGATCGGATCGCTGGTCAGCACGATGCTGATGTATCTTTTCTGGGACACTTATCTGGCGAGCAATCCGGCGATCGCGGACAAACTGGCGCAGATGCCGCAGGGCATGGACGCGCGCACAATGACGCTAATCAGTTCGATCTTCGGGGCGGCGATCAGCGGCGTGGTGATGGGACTGCTGGCATGGCTCGCGGGCCGGATTTTCGGCGAGCCGGAAGCGGCGGAAGAGGCGGCGGCGACCGGGGAAAAGCAGGACAACCCGCCGACTCAGGGATGAGCGAAAAAGTGGTTTCGTTATTGTTCCTCGATGCGAAAACCGGTAGCGGTTATTCGACAGATTCTGAGCGGCTCTCCGTCGAATCATCATTATCAGGACGCATATGAAAAGGAAAATCACGAAATTCACGAAGATATTCGGCAGCGGCCCGCGGGGCGTGCTGGTCAGTCTGATTCTGCTGGCCATTACGGCGTTTATTGATCAACGAATCGGTTCCCTGAAAATATCGGATCATCAATTCGTCTTGAACGTGGTATTCGTCGGCGTGAGTCTGATCACCGTCGGACTCATTGTCTGGAGCGTCAAATCGTTGCCGGCGTCGGACAGGGGAAATACACTCTGCGTATCGGGAGCGTTCAAGTATGTTCGGCATCCGCTGTATGCGTCTTTTCTGTCCGTCTTCGACTTCGGATTAGCCCTATATTTGAATAGCTATCTGTTCGTCTTGTGGGCGATACTTCTGCATCCGATTTGGCATTACATCGTACGCTACGAAGAAAACGTCATGGTTGATATTTTCGGAGGAGCCTACGTGGAATATCGGCGAAAGACCGGAAGGTTTTTCCCGATGCTGATCTCGACTCGGTGATGCCCGCTTGGCGAATGGGGCAAGGGATGCGGAGGGATTCGAAGCGCGGGGCGGCGAGGCGGGGAAGAACGTCAAATGGATTGTCGGGCACTTGGCGGCGACGTCCGGCGAAAACCCGACCGACCCGCCTGCGCAAGGCTGAAACCGGCTTGATTTTTCCGCGAAACGGACTATATTATACGGTTCGGCGGGCCTAAACGCCCGACCCGGCGATCATGAATGATTTCGGTGAGGTGGCAGAGTGGTCGAATGCGGCGGCCTCGAAAGCCGTTGTACCGCTTGTCGGTACCGGGGGTTCGAATCCCTCCCTCACCGCTCATGGATGCGCTTTGGATTCCCGTCTGAAGCGCTCCTGCACTCTGTACCATCCGTTCTTCCCGTGAGAATCATCATTTCGAGAAGCTGAATTCA
>JAQTRJ010000223.1 GCA_028711875.1 bacterium
CGCCCGATCACGCGTCGGGGACGGATCGCGTGGCTGAAATCGCCCGGCGGCACGGTGAGTTCGACGTCGTGCTGAACGTCCAGGGCGACGAGCCGGCAATTGCCCCGCGCACGATCAGCGCCGTAGCGCATGCGTTTCTTGAAAATGGACGTGAGATCGTAACGGCCGTTTCGCCGCTCGAGGATGACGGCGAGCGCGGCAATCCCAACGTGGTGAAGGCGGTCCTTGCCCAGGGCGGCCGCGCCCTCTATTTCAGCCGGGCGGCTATCCCCTTTTTACGCGGCGCTGCGCGTGTTCCCTTCTATCGTCATCAGGGCATCTACGGTTTTCGCAGCGACATTCTGAAGCGGGCGACGGCGCTGCCGGTTTCGAACCTCGAGCGCGCCGAATCCCTCGAGCAGCTTCGCTGGCTGGAAAACGGACTTTCGATTCATTGTGTCGTTGTGCCCGCCGTTTCGGTGGGCGTGGACGTCCCCTCGGATGTACCCATCGCGGAAACCCTTCTGAAATCCCAAGAGAAGTAGAGCATGGCGAAGCGGCGGCAAACTTCCGCGCATAAAAAGACCAAGTATATCTTCGTCACCGGCGGAGTCGTGTCCTCGCTCGGCAAGGGGATTGCCGCGGCGTCGCTCGGCCGCCTGCTTAAGGCGTGCGGCGTGCGCGTGACCATGATGAAGCTCGATCCGTACATCAACGTGGATGCGGGGACGATGAATCCCTATCAGCACGGCGAGGTGTACGTGACCGAGGACGGAGCCGAGGCCGATCTCGATCTGGGACACTACGAGCGGTTCATTGATGTGGACATGGGGCGGCTGAATAACTCGACCACCGGCCAGATTTATCACAGCGTCATCACGAAAGAACGCCGCGGCGATTATTTGGGCGCGACCGTGCAGGTGATTCCGCACATCACCGCCGAGATTAAGGAGCGCATCCACAAGGTGGCGCAGCTCGGAGACGGCTACGACGTGCTGATCGTCGAGGTGGGAGGAACCGTCGGCGACATCGAAAGTCTGCCGTTTCTTGAGGCGATCCGTCAGATCGGTTTGGAAAACGGCCCGAACGGCTGTCTGTTTCTGCACGTTACGCTGATTCCGTATTTGACCACGACCGGCGAAGTCAAGACCAAGCCTACTCAGCACAGCGTGAAAGAGCTGCGCGAAATCGGCATCCAGCCCGATCTATTGCTGTGCCGTACCGAGCATCCGCTGGAACAGAAGGTGCGCGAGAAGATCGCTCTCTTTTGCAGCGTGGGCCGAGAAGACGTGTTCGAGGCGCGCAACGTGGAGACGGTCTATGAACTCCCGCTGGAGCTGCACAAGCAGGGACTGGGGAAGCGCGTGCTCAAACGCTTCGGAATGCGCGCCGGCGAGCCGGATCTGCGCGAATGGCAGCAGCTTGTTGAACGCATCAAACATCCGTCCCGCACGGTGACCATCGCCGTCTGCGGAAAATATATCGAAGTCCGAGATTCCTACAAATCCATCATCGAGGCATTCGTGCACGCGGGGGCGTTTCACGATTCGCGCGTCGAACTGCGCTGGATCGAAGCGGAGGATTTCGAGAAACAATCCGCCGCGGAACTGCTGACGGGCTGCGCGGGCGTATTGGTGCCGGGAGGATTCGGCACGCGCGGGCTGGAGGGGAAACTCTCCGCCGTGCACTACGCGCGGATGAATCCGCTTCCGTTTTTAGGATTGTGTCTGGGATTGCAGGTGGCCGTGATCGAATACGCCCGCAACGTTTGCGGACTGAAGAAGGCCAACTCGCGCGAGTTCGCCGCGAGCACCCGCGTTCCGGTGATTGACTACATGCCCGAGCAGCGCGGCATCCGCCATAAAGGCGCGACGATGCGGCTCGGCAGCTATCCCTGTTTTCTGAAGCGCGGATCGCTCGCGCATCGCGTGTTCGGCGGCGACGCGATCACCGAACGCCATCGGCATCGCTTCGAAGTGAACAACGAATACCGCGACGTGCTCGAAGCAAACGGCCTGCAGATTTCCGGCGTGTGGCCGGAAGGAAATCTGGTGGAAATTATCGAGCTGCCCGATCATCCGTGGTTTCTGGCCGTGCAGTTCCATCCCGAACTCAAGAGCCGACTCACGAGGCCGCATCCGTTGTTCCGCGATTTTGTGGGCGCGTGTCTCGAACAGACCGGCCAAACGACATCTGCGCCTGCGCCCCGCAAACGCGTGCGCGTCGAGGCATCGTGATGGGTTCGCTTCGCGAAGACGAGCGCCGGTCTGACGGCGAGTTCTATCCGCTGGCGCTGATCGCCGGGCCGTGCGTGATCGAGTCGGAAGCGCTCTGTCTGGAGATCGCCGCCGAACTCCTGCGCGTCGCGAAAGCGACCGGCGTGCTGCCGATTTTCAAAGCGAGCTTCGACAAGGCGAATCGCACGTCCGTCGAGAGTTTTCGCGGTCTGGGACTGGAGGAGGGACTGCGGATACTGGGGAAAGTGCGGAGCGAAGTCGGGCTGCCGGTTCTCACGGACGTGCACGAGCCGTCGCAGGCCGCGCCCGTTGCCGAGGTCGCGGACTTCTTGCAGATTCCCGCGTTTCTCTGCCGTCAGACCGATCTTCTGCTCGCAGCGGGGCGGACGGGCAAACCGGTGAACATCAAGAAGGGTCAGTTTCTCGCACCGGAAGACTTGCGCTTCAGCGCGGCGAAAGTGGAATCCACCGGCAATCGCCTGATTCTGCTGACCGAGCGCGGCGCGTCATTTGGCTATCGCGATATCGTCGTGGACATGCGCTCGCTGGTGAAGCTTGCCGAGCTTGGCTATCCCGTGGTCTATGACGCCACCCACAGCGTGCAGCGGATCGGCGGGGCGGGCGGAGTGTCGGGCGGCGCGTCCGAAATGATTGAGCCTCTTGCTCGCGCTGCGGTCGCTACGGGCGCCGTGTCTGCCGTGTTCGTGGAAACGCATCCGCGACTCTCCGAGGCAAAATCGGATCGCGAGAGCATGCTCCCGCTCGACCGGCTCGAACCGCTCGTCGCGAGTCTGGTGCGCGTTACGGAGGCTCTGGGAATTACCTCCGATGTGACTCGATTTACGAGAGGATCGGCGCGATGACGACCGCAGACAAGATTCGTCTGAATTCCATGCTCTTCTATGCCCATCACGGGGCGCTCGAGGAGGAACGCGCACTCGGACAAACGTTCGAGGTGGACGTGGAAGCGTGCGGAGACTTCGCCCATCACGCGGGCAGCGACGATCTGCACTGGACGGTGGACTACACGCTGCTCTATCGCGCCGTGTCGGAGCTGTTCAACCGGCAGACCTATCAATTGCTCGAAACCTGTGCCACCGCCCTCGCCGACGGCCTGCTCGATCGCTTCGAAAAAGTCGAACGGGTGACCGTGCGCGTGCGCAAGCCGCACGTGCCGATGGGCGGCACGCTTAAGAACGTGGAAGTGGAGGTGACGCGCGAGCGCCGTTGAGGTGATTCATGCCTACCTCGGATTCGGATCGAATCTCGGCGACGGCGCGGCGGTCTTTCGCGAAACAATCGCGGAACTTGCGATTCGCGGCGTCGAGGTCCTGCGAACCTCGTCGCTCTATTCCAGCGAACCGTGGGGCGGAGCGGACGGCGGAGTGTTCACCAATGCCGTGCTCGAAGTGCGGCGCGGCGGCAGCGCGCGCGGGTTATTCGAACACGTGCAGGTGGTGGAGAAAGCGCTGGGACGCGTGCGCGGCAAGCCATTTGCGGCGCGCACGTGCGATCTGGATCTGCTGCTCTGGGGACGTGAAATCATTTGCGATCCCGATTTGCGCGTTCCGCATCCGCGCATGACGGAGCGAAAATTCGTGCTTGTTCCGCTCTGTGAATTGATCCCGAATTACAGGCATCCCGAATTGCATGGCACTTTCGCGGAGCTGCTGCGAGTATGCCCCGACCCGCTCAGGGTCTGGCCGCGCGATCCGCATTCCGCATCCTCGTCTCTATGAACGGACCACGCTATATCGCTATCGAAGGAGTCATCGGGGTCGGCAAGACCTCGCTGGCTACGTTGCTTTCCGAGAAACTGAACGGACGGCTGATCCTGGAAAAGCCCGAGGAGAATCCGTTCCTCGAGTCTTTCTATAAGGACCCCCGGCACTACGCGTTTCAGACTCAGTTGTTCTTTCTGCTGTCACGCTTCCGTCAGCAGCAGGAGTTGCCCGAGCCGGATCTCTTTCATCCCGTTCTTGTCGCCGACTATCTCTTCGCCAAGGACCGGATTTTCGCCTATATTAATCTCAGCGAGGCCGAGATCGCGCTTTATGAAAAAGTGATGGCGCTGCTTGAAGCGCGCATCCGCAAGCCCGATCTGGTGGTTTATCTTCAGAGTTCCACTGAGCGCCTCATGCGCAACATCCGGCTCCGCAACCGCTCCTACGAGCGCGCCATGTCCGTGCCGTACATCCGCACGTTGAGCGAGGCTTACAACCATTATTTCCTACACTACGGCGAAACTCCGCTC
>JAQTRJ010000224.1 GCA_028711875.1 bacterium
CGCTGCACCGGATAGGTCTCGCGATAGACCAGATACACCGGACTGGCGGTGGGATTCTGTAGATAATAGCCCCACACCCGACGGCTTCCGTCCATGTACTGGCGGCCGCCCCGCTCGAACCGTTCCGGTCTTCGCTCCGCGGGCGGTTTCAGCGTCGAGATTTCCGGCTGCTCGAACGATGCTCCCGCCGACGTGCGCAGCGCCGGAGTCAGCGGCACGAGCGACGGATCCCAAAAAAATTCGCCGGGCACGTCGGCCCGCGCGACGAGCGCCTCGTCATAGTCCCATTCGTAGAGCTGACAGCGGGCGATGTCCTCGTCCCGTCCCTGCACGAACCACGTCCATTGCAGCCCGCGATTGCCGGAAAATTTCACCGGCGGCGCGCCCGCCAGCGGCGTCTGAATCGCCACGTGCAGCGCGGGCGGAAGAAACGAATGCTCGCCGCGCAAAAACGTCGTATCATAGCGCGTGCTTTCCAGCGCGCGCTGACGCCGCGCTGCGCGCAGGCTGTCCCGTTCGCCGTAGATCGCCCGGAACTGCGCGACCGTCAGCGAATCATAGCCGCGCGCGCGCAGACTGAGCGCCACATAATCGGCGCGCGGCGTCTCCGGCGGAGCCGTGCGCAGCGACTCCTGCCGCGCCGTCACCGGCGGCACCAGCACCGCGCTCCAGGTGTCGTGCCGCTGCTCGATCAGCGCCCGCGCTTCGTTCGCGGCCCACTCGGGCGGAGCGGCTCCGGGAGCGTAGAACACCGTCGCGTCGCCGGCGAACGGCAGGCTCACTTCGAGCCGCAGCGTCACTGAACCGCCTTGCGGCCCCGCGCCGCGCAGCGTGATCCGCCCCGGATCGCCCACCCACCGTTTGACCGAGGCTGTCGCCGGCAGCGAATCGCCTTCCGCGGTCTTCACCCACATCCGCATGACGTCCGTCGGCAGGTCCAGCGCGAACAACTCGGAAAAACTCGTGTTCTTGGGCGCCGCCAACTCGAAGGAGACCGCCACCACGTCGCCGGCGCTGAGTGCGCGAGTGAAACGCTGCACGGTCGGCGGCGGAAACGGCACGGTGGTTTTTCGTCCCAGCCGCGGCCAGACTCCCAGCGACACCAGCCGCCCGACCGCGCCTTCCGTGCGCAGCTTCAGGCGATAATCGCCCGCCCGTTCGATTCTCAAAGTGTCGCGAACGTCCGCTTCGGGCGATAGAAACTCGCGGCGCTCGCGCTCGCCCTCCGCCGACGATTCGATGGTCAGCACGGTTCGGCCGTCGCCGTCCGCCGCCGCCAGCCACAGACTCCACGCCAGCGCGTCGCCCGCTTCGAGCTTCAGCTCCCAAAGAATCGAGTCCGCCGGATGCAAATAACTGAACGACCGGGATGTCGGCGGCGTCTGCGCCTGTGCCGCCGCTGTGAACGAGGCACAGGATAACAGAACCCTTCCGATCCATCGTGCGATCCAATGCATCCGGTCAACTCCTTTTTTCCGGCGTGGACATTACGGTTCTATCGGCTGCCATCGCTGCGGCTCGTCCGGCTTCTGAGGCTTCCGTGCCGCCTGAATCGTACGAATCCCTTTAATGAACAAATAGACCGCGCCGATCCCGCACAGCGTGACCAGCGCAATCTCCGGCGTGCCGAGCTTGTCCCAGCGCAGCACCAGAATCAGCGCGCCGATCACGATCAGCGTATCGGCCAGAGTAATATACTTCAGAAGCCGGCGCACGTGCGGCGCGACGGGCGGCTTGGGCGTGGGCGAGATCATGGTGTTTGCCCGGCTTTGCCCTGCGCCCGCCAGGCGCGAATTCCCGCCGCCAGAAACAACCCCGCCGCCGCCGATCCGCATCCGATCATCAGCAGCTTCGCCCAGTGACCGTACTCGAAACCCACGAGGACGACTTCGCGAAAAGCCAGCGTGGCGAACACAATCGCCAGCGCGAAAAACACGATGTGGCTCTTCCTTTTCATAGTCCTTCCCTCATTTCGAAAAGAAGTTTTCCGCGGCGGCGAATCGCCCGATTCGCTCCAAGATACAGCGGCCTAAATCACCTTCGCTTCTTCCCGCAGCTTCTTCACCAGCAGCGGCACGGCCTCCACGCCCTGACCGATAATCTCGCCCGGCTGACGCGGCGGGCGGCTCTTGACTTCGAGCGCTTCCACTTCGGATGTGACGGCGGCCGCCGCGACCTCATCCAGCGGCTTTTTCTTAGCCGCCATGATCCCCTTCAGCGACGCGTAGCGCGGCTCGTTCAATCCCTTCTGACAGGTAATGAGGCAGGGCGTGCTCGTCTCCACCACCTCCGTGCCGCCTTCCACCTCGCGCTCGCAGCGAATTTTATCTCCTGCGCGTTCGATCTTCGTCACCACCGATACCGACGGAAGATCGAGCAGCTCCGCCACCATCACGGCCACCGTGTGATGATCGTGGTCAATCGCCTGCTTGCCGCACAAAATCAGATCGTACTTCATGTCCTTGATCGCGGCGGCGAGAATTTTCGCCGTAGCCAGCGGATCGAACGACAGCGCGCCCTTCACGTGCACCGCGCGATCCACGCCCATCGCCAGCGCCGTGCGCAGCACCTTCGGAACTTCGTCGCCGCCGAAGCTCACGGCGAACACGTCGCCCGCGCCGTCGGCCTCGCGGATTTTCAGCGCTTCCTCGACGGCATATTCGTCGTAGGGATTGAGCACCCAGCTCACCCCGTCCAATTTCACGGACTTCCCGTCGGACGCGGGGCGGATCGAAGCCTCGCTGTCGGCCACCGCTTTCAAGAGCAGCAAAATGTTCATGATGTCTCCGTCACACTATCGAGAGAATGTTTCTTGTCGAATGCTTGTGCGCTGCGGTCGCGGGCGACAAGCAGAATCAAAAGCAGCAGCGCGCCGATCATCACGAAGCCGGCCGGGGCGCCATATCCCGTCCAGATCATCACCAGTCCCGCATAGGCCCCGACCGTCAGCGCGTGAAACAGCATCGCCGCGATGATTCCCACCCGCAGCACGAGCAGCCCCGCGATGAGTCCCCACGCCGTGTACAGCAGCGCGCCCGCCGAGAGCATCTGCGCGAAATCGTAGCCGGCGAAATACGTTCCCGCCGCCGCCGCCAGCAGCGCCGCCAGCAGCGGCATCCGCAGCCAGAACAGCAGCAGCGCCATCAGCCATAACCGGAATACCGACTCTTCCCACAACACCGACAGCGCCACTTCGGCGGGCAGCGTCAGCGGCGGCAGCGGCGACGACAGCGCTTCGGCGATCATCGCGGAAACCTTCCCCGTCAGTCCCGCCGGAGCGAGCGTGTGCGAAACGATCGTCTCCCCAATCAAGACCAGCGCCCCCACCGGCAACGCCCAGCGCGCCGCCCGCGCCCAGGCCGCGCTCCAGTCGCTCGTGCCCGGCGCGATCCGGCTCAGACTGGTCGAACCGCGCAGCACGTCGCGCGACAGCGATTCGCCGGTGGCCACCACGAGTCCCAGCAGAATCGCCGCCTGCACCGCTTCGATCACCCCCGCCAGCGCCACCCGCGACAGATACCCGGTCAGCGGCGAATCCCACGGCATCAGAATCACCGCCTCGGAAAACGTCAGCGCCCGCACCAGCGCGG
This sequence comes from bacterium, assembly GCA_028711875.1. Taxonomy (GTDB): domain Bacteria; phylum Electryoneota; class RPQS01; order RPQS01; family RPQS01; genus JAHJDG01. The sequence goes on from JAQTRJ010000224.1 coordinate 3,591, forward strand.
TGAGCAGAAACAGTGCCCCGCCCCACGTCACCGCCGACCGCATCGCCAGCGGCGTGCGATGGTAGTGCATAATCAGAAACGCGCCGATCAGAATCAGCACGAAACCCATCACCCGCCGCGCGCGCGGAGTCTGAGCCGGTGCGGCCGCGCGCGCCGGATCGTCCGACTGGATCACAAACTGCGTGATCGCTTCCCCGCCCAGCGTGACCGTCAGCGTCGCCAGGGAATCGCGCGGCTGCGGCCGCGCAAACACAAAATGCCAGTCGCTGCGCTGCACCTGAGACGTCAGCGAATCGGACCGCAGGTTCAGGCTGTCGGCGGCGACGTGCAAATCGGCGGCGAGTTTCGCGCGCGTCAGCTCCAGAGCGTCGGTGCGACTCAGGCGACGGGCCGGCTCATCGTCGAGTTGCTGCCGGCGCACGCGATAAATCCGCCCGATCGGCGACACGGCGATCATCCAGCCGTCCGCCATCCCCGGCTGAAAATAGCGAAACAGATAGCCGATGGCCGGATCGGCCGCGAACCGCTGCTCCGCGCCGCTCGCTCCCCACACACCATCGTGAGAATGCTCGGCGGCGCGCAACAGCGTATACTTCTGCAGATCCACGCCCTGCGCCTGCAAAAAGCTCTCGGCGATTTCCTGCGCTTCGTCGGGACGCACCCAACCCAGTCCCCACGGCGCGGCATGGCGCTCGATCAGAACGAAGACCAGTCCGAACAGGAGGACGCGCACCACCACGCTGCGCGTCAGCCAGCGCCACCCGCGGGCGGCCGCGCCGCGAAAATCCCGGAGGTCGTGTGCGGGAGAGTTGCGCACCGCGCTCTACCCGAGCAGCGCCGGGTCTCCTCTGCCTTCGCGCAGCACGAC
>JAQTRJ010000225.1 GCA_028711875.1 bacterium
TGTCGCGATGAAGTGCCGAATCCCGAGATGTCCTCGTAGACTTTTCTTCGATAAGCCAGATTTGAACCGTTGCAGCTTGACGGAACACCACGGCCCACCGCCCCGGCGGCGAGAAATTGCTGAATTACGAAATCGAGCCATTGGATTTTTTGCCAGACGGGTGCGGGAGTGTCCGGCAGATCGAAAACCGTCAACCCGGCCACGATGCCCACGTCCGGAGTGAAGTGCGAAATCATTCCGCGCAGCCAGCCGGGATCGTAGGTGCAATCCGCGTCGGTGGTCACGATGATCGAACCGTGTGCCGCGCGAATTCCCGCCGCCAGCGCGTTTTTCTTGGGAGAACGCGGGCGCGCCTCGGTGATGCGAAGCGAACGCAAGCGAGGCGTTTCCGCGGACAAGGCCGTGAGAATCTGCGGAGTGTTGTCCGTACTCCGATCATCTACAACAATGATTTCCCACTCGCCGGGGTAGTCCTGTTTGAACAAGGAACGGAGCGTGAGTTCGAGAACAGCCGCTTCGTTTCGCGCAGGCAGAATAACGCTCAATGAAGGCCAGTCGTTCGGTTCTGCAGAGCGATTCTGTTTCAGTCGCGCCATCCCGCGGAGAAAGCCTGACAACACCGCCGCATACATGGCGCTGATTGCTATCAGGGTTGCGATGAGGATGGTGGGGAGATCGCTCATGAGACGGAAGAAGACTTGGACGTTGGCCAATGGGGAACGCGCAAGGTGTGGATGAACGGTAGACCGATCAGACTGGGGATGAACACATTGATCGTAAATAACAGAAGCGACGCGGCGACCGCGACCGAGGCTTGGGTTCCCAAGCCTGTGAAGCAATAGACCGCCGTCCATTCTCCGACGCCCAGGCTGCCCAGCGAAATGGGCAACGCTCCCTTGATGAAGAAGGTCAGGACTCCGGCCAGCATTCCGCTCCACATGGGAATGTCCGTTCCCGCGGCGCGTATTAGAAGGACGAATTGCATGAGCGAAGCCGCCAATGCGCCTATACTGAGCAGGATCAAGACGATCCCTTGCCGGGGTGAGGCGGACTGAAGAACCGCCAGAGCTTTTTCGATTTTCTCGCGCAGGGGCAGGTGACGCGCCAGCCGGATAAGCGGCGCATGGAGTGAACGCGGAAAGATCCCGAGAATCAACAGCGCCGTTCCGGCTACGATGCAGGCGCTCTGAACGAACGGTCCTGGACGCGCAAAGGGCGGGAGCCAGCCCAGGATGGGAAGCATGACCAGCGCCAGAAGTCCGAAACTGTTGATCGTAATCGCTGTATACGCGCGCTCGATGACGGTCAGCCCGAAGGCCCGAGACAGAGAGCAATTATGCAAAGCCAGCGCTCGCCCGAATTGTCCGATGCGTCCGGGAGTGATGAGACCCAGCGTGAATCCCACCCAATAGCCGCGATGAATATCCTGACGGGAGACGCCCGCGCCTGCTTCACGCGCCAGCATGTTCCATTTGGCAAACTGAAAATACTGTGTCGGTATCCAGAGCAGGCAAGCCCATAGCAGGGGAGAAGTGTCCAGCGAAACGACCACAATCCAGACGTCCTTCCACCGAACCTGCCAGAATAAAACAACAAGCAAACCCACCGTCAGAACAATCCGCGCGATAATCCGCAAGGGCTTTTTTTGCGGACCTGCCAGAGGCAGCACCTCACCGGGAAGTGCCGATTTCGCTGAAGAAAACGGTTCAGCCACTGACGCCGGACTGTTGCGAAAGAGTGGGAGCGGCGCCGCGCACCGTCGCAGCATGCACGCGCCCTCGCCAGGCGAAACCGGGCATGAGCTTTAAGAGCGGTCGAAAAACCGAGTAGACTGGCAGCAGGAATTCAGCGGTCGTGAAATCCAAAAGTGATATCTGCTCGCCGATCTGTCTGACAAACAGCCGCACCATGATGAAATCCAACAAGGCACGGAAGGCGAAGCAGGCGGCAACCACCGGCCATAGACTGGGCGTCGTGAGCATGGCGATCAGACAGAGAAGCGCCGCCGCACCGGACGCAATCGAGGCGGCATAAGCCAAACGCCAGTGCAGGGGATAGAACTTCATCGTACTTTGATGACGCGCCGAGGCATGAGCGACCTGTTGAAGCGAAGGTATCCGGGAATCGCTCACTGCGGATTCCGATCCTCGTGCGAAATTCACCCTCAAGCCCTGCGCGGCGATGGCTTGGATCGTCAGATCGTCGTCGCCTGCGGGCAGCTCAGGATGGGCGAATCCCCCGATTTGCAGGAAGGTCTGACGGCGATAGGCGAGGTTTCCGCCCGTAGCAGAGGCCGGACTTCCCCAACCGATAGCGGAAGCCGTGGCCAGACTCACGGAAAAACGCTCCAGCCAGAACAGCCTGTCTCCGAGATTTACGCATTTGGCAGGCAGCATTGCCCCCGTTAGTGCCTCCGTTTCCGGTCCGAGCTGCCGCACCATGGCCTCTACCCATCCGGATGGTACTACACAATCGGCGTCCGTAAACAGAAGTACATTCCCGTGGGTATGTTGGATGCCGTACAGCAGGGCGGATTTCTTCGGCCCCAGGCTTGAAGGACAGGGAGGAGCGGATAAAACCTGGATTCGCCCCGGATGCAAAGCGGCCATATCCCCTGCCACTCGCAGCGTGTCGTCGGTGGAATGATCGTCCACCAGGCAGACTGTCAGCAACTGTGCGGGATAGGTCTGATTCAGAAGGGATTCGAGGCAGTTTCGAATCAGTTTGGTCTCATTCCGTGCCGAGATGATTACCGATACAGTGGGTTGTTCTGTTGAAAACGTCCCTTTTCTCAGCGACCAACGGACAATGCCGATCAGCCAGAAGGCGCCTGCTGCTACGACCCATAGCGCGGCCAAAGCCACGATTTGGCCCAGTGAACCATGAAGCCCTACCCAATTGTAAATATTGCCGATCATGAATGCTAAATATAGCCAAAACAGTCTGGAAATGCAAGGGGAACGGAAATCCTTCGCGGGAGTCCAGCCGTAAGTGAGAGGCATTTATGGCATAGGACAGTATATAAAAGAGAATTTGGGGGACATTCAGCGATGAGTTGCGATTGTAAATGGATTTTCGTAAATTCTTTGTCTACGAGACTGAGTCATAAGGACTTCCGAAGAGTCTCGGTTGCTGTTTCCCGGCTGTCACATCCCACTTCGATCCTGTGGATGCCCGTCATGAAATCCTGAAACTCCGCGAGGAGATCGCCCGGCACGACTACCTGTACTATGTCAGGGCGGAACCGGAAATCTCCGATCAGGAATATGACCGTCTGTTCTTACGCCTCCGGGAACTCGAGGAACAGTCGCCCGAGTGGATCACATCTGACAGTCCTACGCAGAGAATTGGCGATGCCCTGACGGAGGGCTTTCAGGTTGTCCGGCACCCCTTCCCGCTGATTTCGCTGGACAATTCCTACGACGAAGCGGATATTCTGTCGTTCCATCAGCGGGTGGTCGAAGGTCTCGATGGCAGGCAGCCGTCCTACGTCTGCGAACCGAAGTTTGACGGTGTGGCCGTTCTGCTTCGATTCGAGAGCGGGCGATTCGTTCAGGGGGCGACGCGGGGAGACGGAGCACAGGGCGATGACATCACGGCGAATCTCCGGACGATTCGTTCGCTCCCGTTGTGCGTGTTTTCGGAAAAGCGTTCATCCCTGCCGAAGACGTTTTTCGTGCGCGGCGAAGCCTATATGAGCAAGGCAGATTTCGTGGACTGCAACCGCGAGCGGGAGGAGGCGGGGGACAAGCCATTCGCCAATCCTCGCAATTCCACAGCCGGTTCGTTGAAGCTGCTGGATCCTGCGTTGGTTGCCCGACGGCCGCTGTCGCTTGTCTGCTACGGGCTGTCTACGGAATCTGGACAAGAACAGCCCGCAACACAGTCCGAATCCCTGTCCCGGTTGAGGGAATGGGGTTTTCCCGTCAGTCCGTATTGGGTGAAAGCGGCATCCATCGAGAACGTGATCGAGTACTGGAGCCGGTGGCAAGACCATCGTGATGAGCTCCCGTTCGAGATTGACGGAGTGGTCGTGAAAGTGGATTCGCTTGCCGACCAGCGTACACTGGGACAAACGGCGCGCGCGCCGCGTTGGGCGATGGCCTTCAAATTCTCGGCGCGGCAGGCGAAAACCGTTCTCGAACGCATCGTTTTGCAGTTGGGACGGACGGGAATTCTCACCCCTGTGGCCGAACTCCAGCCAGTTCCGCTGGGAGGCGTGGTTATCCGCCGCGCCACGCTGCATAACTTTGACGAGCTGAAGCGGCTCGACGCACGTGAAGGGGATACCGTGCTGTTGGAGCGGGGGGGAGACGTCATCCCCAAGATCGTGGCCGTGGATGACGCGCTGCGTCCCGATCATTCCAAGCCGTTTCGGATTCCTCGGAAGTGTCCATCGTGCGATGCGCCGGTGGAGCGTGTCGAGGGTGAAGTTGCCTATCGCTGTACTAATCC
>JAQTRJ010000226.1 GCA_028711875.1 bacterium
CAAGCTCGACGCGGCGCTCGCCGTGTTCGACCGACAGCTTCGCGACGGCGTGATTCTCGCGCCGGTCAGCGGCACCGTAATTCTGCGCAACATCGAGCCGGGCGAAGTGGCCGCTCCGGGCGCGGCGCTGCTGCGGCTGGCCGATCTCTCTGCGCTCGAATTGCGCGTCTATCTCGGAGAAGGTGAACTCGACCTCGTCCAGATCGGACAGACGATTCCGGTGATCGTGGACGCGCTGCCCGGCGATACGCTGTCGGGCGTCGTGACCTGGGTGAGCAGCGAGGCGGAATTCACTCCCAAAAACGCGCAGACCCGCGACGCGCGCGCGCAACTCGTCTATGCGATTAAGGTTCGCGTCGCCAACGGGGACGGCAAGCTGCATATCGGCATGCCGGCCGAGATCACGCTGTGACGAACCGGTGACCAGCGCCGCCTCAACGATCCCGCATCTGCGCTTTGCCGGCGTGCGGAAGAGCTACGGTGGAACCAGCGCCGTGGCCGGGCTTTCGCTCGACGCGAACGCCGGAGAAATATTCGGCCTCATCGGCCCGGACGGCGCGGGCAAGACGACCGCCATGCGGATCGCCTGCGCGCTGCTGCTTCCCGATGCGGGGACGGTCGCGATGCTCGGGCACGACGTCGTAACGTCGCCGCAATCGGTCAAGCGGCACGTCGGCTATATGCCGCAGCGGTTCAGTTTGTATGGAGACCTGACCGTGGCGGAAAATATCCGCTTTTTCGCCGATATGTACGACGTGCCGAGTGCGCAGCGTCGCGAACAGGAAGAGCGGCTCATGCAGTTCAGCCGGCTCGCGCCGTTTCGCGGTCGGCGCGCGGCCCAGCTTTCGGGCGGGATGAAGCAGAAGCTCGCGCTCTCGTGCACGCTCATTCACACTCCCGAGGTGCTGATTCTCGACGAGCCGACGACGGGCGTGGATCCGCTCAGCCGTCAGGAATTCTGGGCGATTTTGAAGCAGCTCGCGGCGGACGGTCACGCCCTGCTCGTGAGCACTCCCTACATGGACGAAGCGGAACTCTGCGATCGCGTGGCGCTCATGCATCACGGGCAAGCGCTGGCGGCGGGAACGCCAGGCGAGATTAAGGCGGGTTTTACGCGGCGGCTGCTCGAAATCACCGGTCAGGACGCGCTGACCGCGCTGCGTCGGTTGACACAAAAACGAAATGAACTCGCCGTGAGCGTCAATCGCTTCGGCGACAGGATTCACATCGTTTACGATGAAGATCGTCAACGCGAAAACGTTCTGTCGCTGCTTCGCGGTCTCGACATGTCTGCGCGCCACGTTGAACCGGACATCGAAGACGTTTTCGTGGAACGGATGGAACGCGAGGAGCGCACGGCATGAGCGAATCGTCCGCAGCATCCGACGGCTGTGCCGTGCGCGCGACGCAGCTCACGCGCCGATTCGGAGATTTCACGGCGGTGGACGGAGTGGACTTCGCGGTATCCACCGGCGAGGTGTTCGGATTTCTGGGCGCGAACGGCGCGGGCAAGACGACGGTGATCCGCATGCTCTGCGGTCTGCTGGCGCCGAGCGCGGGGGAAGCGCGGGTGGCGGGATTTTCCGTGAACAGGCAGCCGGACGCGGTGAAAAGACACATCGGTTATATGAGCCAGAAATTCAGTTTGTACGGGGACCTGACGGTCGGCGAGAATCTTCAATTGTATGGCGGCGTGTACGGACTGAAACGACACGATGCGGAGGATCGAGGGCGGGAATTGCTCTCGCGATTGGATCTGGAACAGGCGGCGGATCGTTTGCCCACGGCGCTGCCGCTCGGATTTCGCCAGCGTCTCGCGCTGGGCTGCGCGGTGCTGCACCGGCCGCGGATTCTTTTTCTCGACGAACCGACGGGGGGCGTGGACCCGGTGGCGCGCAGAAAATTCTGGGATTTGATTTACGAACTGGCCGACGGCGGAGCCACGGTGTTTGTGACCACGCATTATATGGATGAAGCGGAATATTGCGGACGGGTTTCGATCATGGATCGCGGCCGGATTGTCGCGCTGGATACCCCCGACGAATTGAAAAAACAAAACGGCGCGCGCACGATGCAGGACGTATTCCTGAAGGTGATTCGGCCATGAAACGAATCCGCGCCATCGCCCATAAGGAATTTCTGCACGTGGTGCGCGATCCGCGCAGCCTGCTGCTGGCGATTCTCATGCCGATGATGATGGTGTTTCTTTACGGATACGCCATTGACATGGACATGAAAAAGCTGAAAGTCGCCGTGATGGATCTCGATCAGAGCGCGGCCAGCCGCGATCTGGTGCGGCGGATGACGTCGAGCGGATTTATCTCCGACGCGGCGCGGCTTACGTCGCGCACCGAGATTGAACGCGGTTTCCGGCGCGATCTTTTTCGGGCGGCGATGATTATTCCGCGCGGATTTGAGGAATCGCTGCAGCGCAATCGCACCACGGCGGTGCAATTTCTGCTTGACGGAGCCGACGAGACGAGCGCCGCCGCGGCGAGCAATTATCTGAACGCGACCATCGCTCTGGTCAATCGCGAGCGCGCCGGTCAGCGCCTGGAAGCGCCGATCGAAGCGCGAACGCGCGTGCTCTACAATCCGCAACTGGTCAGCGCGCATTTCATCGTACCGGGACTGGCGGCGGTGGTGCTGATTCTCGTCTGCGCGCTGCTGACGAGCATCGCCATCACCCGCGAGAAGGAAACGGGAACGCTCGAGCAGGTGCTGACGACGCCGGTGCGGCCGCTGCAGGTGATCGTGGGCAAGATCATTCCCTACACCGCCATCGCCGCGCTCGATACCGTGCTGGTGTTCGTGGTCGGGCACTTCGTGTTTCACGTGCCGATGACGGGATCGTGGCTGCTGCTGGCTCTGTACAGTTTGATCTATCTGATCGTGGCGTTGGGATTGGGACTGCTCATTTCGGCGGCGGTGCAGACGCAGAAGCTGGCGATGATGCTCGCGCTGGTGGGAACGCTCTTGCCGACGATCATGCTGTCGGGATTCGTATTTCCGATCTCGAGCATGCCGGTCGTGCTGCGGATTATCAGCCGGATTATTCCCGCCACCTACTATCTCGAAATCGTCCGCGGGGTGATGCTCCGCGGCGACGCGTGGTTTCCCGTTCAATTCGCCGTGCTCACGGGCATGGCGGTGCTGCTGCTGGTCGCCGCGTCGCGCAGTTTCCGCATGAGGCTCGAATCGTGACGCCACTTCATCACTGGCTGCTGCCGGTATTCTATCTGGTGCAGAAGGAGTTCCGGCAAACGCTGCGCGACAGCGTGATGCTGCGGGTGATCCTCATTATGCCGCTCATGCAGCTTCTGCTGCTCAGCTACGCCATGACGACGGACTTGGAGAACGTGCGGATTGCGGTGCTTGACGAGGATCACTCGGCCGAGAGCCGTCGCTTGACGGAATCCTTTTTTCAGAATGAGACGTTCATCCCGTCCGACGACGCGGTGAGCGAGAAGGACCTGGCGGCGCGGTTGGAAACGAGACAGGTGGATCTCACGCTGCACATTCCGCACGGCTACGCGGCGGATATCGCCTCGGGAAATCCGGCGACGGTGGGGATCGTGGTGGATGGAGAGAACTCGAACGCGGCGGCGCGTTCGATGGGATACGCGGAAGCGGTGGTGAGAACCGAGGCGATGCGGCTGCTCGACCAGAAGCTGTTGGCCAATCCCGAACGACAACCGCATCTGATCGAGGCCGAGAGCCGTTTCTTCTACAATCCCGAACTGATCAGTCAGTACTACATGGTGCCGGCGATTCTGGTGATTCTCATCACGGTGATTTCGGCGATGCTGACGGGCATGGCCGTGGTGCGCGAAAAGGAGATCGGCACGCTCGAACAGCTCTTGGTCACGCCGCTCTCTTCGGGGCAGATCATCGCCGGAAAACTCGCGCCGTTTGCGATCATCGCCTTTATCGAGCTGGCGTTTGCGACGACGGTGGCGGTGGTCTGGTTCAACGTGCCGGTGGTCGGTTCGCTGGCACTGTTCGCCCTGTGCGCGATGATCTACCTGCTGGTGACGCTGGGCGGCGGGCTGCTCGCTTCGACGGTGTCGGAAACGCAGCAGCAGGCGATGCTGGTGGTGTGGTTCTTTCTGATGTTCGGCATCATGACCAGCGGCGTGTTTTATCCGATCGAGAACATGCCGCGCTGGATTTATTATTTGACCTTTCTGAATCCGATGCGGTTTTTCATGGCGATCACGCGCGGGATTTTTCTGAAAGGCGCAGAGCTTGCGGACATCGTGCCGAATCTGATTCCGCTGTTCATCATCGGCGTGGTGACGTTCACGGCGGCGGTGCAGAGATTCCAGAAGCGGATTGCATGAGAGAACGCGGGGCGGGTCAGCGACCCACCGCCGCGATTCGCGTCGCCGAGCCGGGCGTCCTCGCCCGGCCGGAATGAAGC
>JAQTRJ010000227.1 GCA_028711875.1 bacterium
TCGTCGCAGTGGCCGCGAATGCCGATCGCCTCCGGATGATAGGGTTTGCCGACGATCACCACCTGCTCGCCCGCCAGACAGTGCGCGCGCGCTATGTCCTGCGAGCGCGTCACCACCGGACAGGTTCCGTCAATGATCTCGATCCCGAGATGCTCCGCCTTGCGATAGGTCTCGGGCGGCTCGCCGTGTGCGCGAATGAGCAGCTTACGCGTGCCGTTGGTCTTGCCGTCGAGCACTTCGTGGCTGACACCGGAGAGTCCCATCTCTTTCAGGCGGCCGATCTCCACTTCGTTGTGGATGACGTCGCCGAGACTGACCAACGGCTGGCCGGTATCGGTCATATATTCTTCCGCCATTTTCACGACGCGGCGAACGCCGCCGCAAAAACCGGCGCGGGGATCAACGAGAACTTTCATGAGGTTATGCGGAGAACTGTGTTTTCACGACTATGCAACGGCTCCGGGCGGGTCGCGCGGCGGAATAGGAGTTATTCCCCCATGAACTCCTGGGTCGGGCCTCCGGCCCGACAGCTCCGTCGAGGCGGAGCCTCGACCCGGAAAAGATCGCTGTTGAGAGCGAAAGTCCCTGCCGGCAGCAAAACACTATCCTCGCGGCGCGGCCGACAGGACCGACTCAAACGACGCGCCCACAAGCGGCGACTTATCGGTCAGCAGCGCGCCGATCGCCTCGCTTACCTGCCGCACGGAAAGCCCGGCAATCTCGAGAATCTGTTCGCGCGCGCCGTGGTCCATGAAGTGATCGGGAATCCCGAGCGCAATAAAGCGATGCGCGCCGCCCCGCCGCTGCATGAACAGAGCAACTCGTGACGCGAATCCGCCGAACAGCGTGCCTTCTTCGAGCGTGATGACCGCCTCGTGTGTGTCGAGGAGTTCGGCGAGCAGCGCGTCATCCATCGGCTTGATGAAGCGGCAGTTCACCAGAGTGACATTGCGCTCATCGTTGGCGATGGCGCGGCGCGCGGTCTCGACCATCGTTCCCGTCGCCAACACCGCCACGCGTCGCCCCTCGCGCAGCACGTCCCAGCTGCCGATGAGCAGTTCGCGCGGCTCGGTTTTCCAATCCACCACGTCGGGAGTTTTATCGCGCGGATAGCGAATGGCAAACGGTCGTTCCGTCTGAAGCAGTCCGGTGCGGATCAGATCGCGCAGTTCCTGTCCGCTGCGCGGAGCGGCCATCACCAGATCGGGAATGGAACTCAGGTAGGCCAGATCGAAGCAACCGTGGTGGGTCGGACCGTCTTCGCCGACCAATCCCGCCCGATCGAGACAGAACAGCACGGGCAAATGCTGGATCGCGCAGTCATGCAGCACGTGATCGTAGGCGCGCTGCAAAAACGTGGAATAGATCGCCGCCACCGGTCTCAATCCGGCGGTGGCCATGCCCGCGCAGAACGTCACGGCGTGTCCTTCGGCGATGCCCACGTCGAAAAAATTATCGGGATAGGCGTGGCTGTAGGGAACCAGCCCCCTTCCGTCCTTCATCGCCGCCGTCACCGCCACCACCAGCGGATCACGCGCCGTCTCCTGTATCATCGCTTCGCCGAAAATCTCCGTGTAGGACTGAGTCGGAAGCGGCTTCTGCTGGCTGGCCGCGACGGACTGCGGCTCGACCTTGGCCGGCAGCGGCTTGCCCTTGATTCCGTGATATTTGACCGGATCGGCCTCGGCACATTGCACGCCCTTGCCCTTCACCGTCACGAAATGCACCAGCGCCGGATGACGATGATTGTCGCGTACGTTGGTCAGCACGCGAATCATCTCCGTCAGATCGTGTCCGTCAAACGGGCCGAAATATTGCAGACCGAATTCCTCGAATAGAATTCCCGGTGTGAGCAGATTGATAAGCGAGCTTTCGAGTTTGCCCGCCATCCGCTGCAAGCGTTTTCCTCCCACCGGCGCACCGCCAAGCAATCTCCAAATCTCATCCTTGAGCCGCGACATTTTCGGATTGAGCTGCAGCTTGAGCAGAAATTGCGACAGCCCGCCTACGTTGGGCGAGATGGACATGCCGTTGTCGTTGAGCACGACGGTGATATTGCGGCCGCTCGCGCCCGCGTTATTCAGCGCTTCATAGGCCAGGCCGCCGGTGAGGCCGCCGTCGCCGATCACCGCCACCACGCAGTGATCTTCGCCTTTAAGATCGCGCGCCGTGGCCAGCCCGAGCGCCGCGCTGATCGAAGTGGACGCGTGCCCCGCGCCGAACGTGTCGTATTCGCTTTCCGACGGCTTCAGAAATCCCGACAGTCCTTTGTACTGGCGAATCGTGGCCAGCCGCTCGCGCCGCCCGGTAATAATTTTGTGGATGTAGCCCTGATGACCGACGTCCCAGACGAGCTTGTCCACCGGAGTGTTGTACACGTAGTGCAAGGCGACCGTCAATTCGACCACGCCCAGCGATGCGGCCAGATGGCCGCCCACGACGGTAATCGTATCCCATAATTCCCGGCGCAGTTCACCGCACAGCTGCTCGAGTTCCTCAAGGCTGAGCTTGCGCAGGTCCTCGGGATAATTCACCCGATCCAGCAGCAATGAGCCGCCGGAAGTTGCCGAAGTGTGTTCGTCACTCACGATGCCACCTCCGAAGCGGGAGCGGAGACGCGGGTCTCAGGCGATTCCTCCGCGGGCGGACGGGGACGTCCAGTTCCGCGCAGCTTGAAAATCGCCCACGCCAGAAATAGCGCTTCCGCACCCAAATAGGCAAACATCTGCCTCGGAATGCCGGGCGACGACCCCGCGCCGTAGCTGTGCAGCCCGGAAAGATAGTAGTTCACGCCGTAATAGGTCATGATCACCACGGGAAATGCGGCCACCGACGCGATCGCCATTCCCCGCCACGCCAGCCAGCCCGCGCTGCGACCATGAAGAAAAGTAATGTACACGAACCAGCAGATGAGCGCCCAGGTTTCTTTGGGGTCCCAGCCCCAAAACCGTCCCCAGCTCACGTTCGCCCACACGGCACCAAGCAGAATGCCCGCGATCAGAAACAGCGTGCCGATCTGTACGACGCGCAGGTTCGCCTTCGCGAGCGCCGCGATGGCGGGGGTCATCTCCCCGCGCGAACGCACGCCCGCAAGCAACACGGCATGCCCAACGGCCATCGCCAAGGCGAAGCACGCGTAGCCCGTCAACGTAATGATTACGTGATCGTTCAGCCAGTAGCTCTGCAGCGCGGGGACGAGCGGGTTGATGCCGCGATCCAAGCTCGTGAACTGCGCAAGTCCAAGCACCAGCGCGCCGAGAATCGCGCCCGAAATCGCGAATACGCGATCGCGGCGGATCGCTTCGAAAAGAATTGCGATCAGCACCAGCGCCCAGCCGATGGCGAGCAGCGATTCGTACATGTTCGACCACGGCGCGCGTCCCGCGATATACGCGCGCAGCGTCAAGCCGAGCGTGTAGAGAGTCCAGCCGAGAATCAGCGCCGCGAATCCGCCGCTCCGCAGGCTCACCCACACACGCCGCAGACTGAACAAATAGATCAGCAGACTGAGCGCGAGGAGAAGTTTCGCCCACAGGAACGGCTGCCAGCGATTCAGACGGAGTTCCCACGCGAGATCGCTTAGCTCGTCCGGAGAGTCCGCCAACCTTTCGCGCTGGGACTCGATGAAAACCTGAGTTCCCATGTTGAAGATGTCGGCGCGTCCGTCGCGCAGCGCGCTCTACATGGCCATGAAACCGAGCGCCAGCGCGTGCTCGGTCTCGCTGGGCCGTTCAGCGGTTGTGTCTTCGAGCGCCGTCAACAGCGCGGGCATCGCCAGCCAGGCGGCATCGCCGCCCGTGCGCGGCACGAAAGACGGAGTGGCATGGGCAAACACATCGCTCAGGGTCTGCATTCGCGTCACCAGATCGAGCGCCTTGCTGTGCGTGAAGGTCAGCTTCGCGCCGGATTCCTGCAGCGCCTGCGCTTCCGCCACCAGATCGCGAAGCTCGCTCTTAGCCTGCAGCACCGAGAAGGAGAAATGGTTGCCGTTCGCGCTCTGCAATCCCAGCCGCTCGCGCAGAGCGCCCTTCGGCAGATAGAGCAGCGGTTCGTCCACCCAACGTTCGCCGTCGGACATCCACTGGAAATACGTCTCCACCGGATGCTCGTTCCGGAAACGTGATTTTCCGCAGACGCTTTTCACCAGCTCACTCGCAAAGGAATCGAGCGGCTTGATCCGCCCACCGGCCTGCACGGCGATTTGTCCCGCCGAGTCCCAGTCGTAAAACGGCGACGCGTCGGTCGGATCCTCGGCGGCAGCCCACGCCAGCGCGAGCGGCAACAGCAGGAACAGGATGGCGACTCGAAGCGCGCTCACCGCGGAGAGTCCTTCTTGGCGGGCACGGGAAAACGCTTTTTCAGATAGGGCTTCACGAAGAAAATTCCGATCATTCCCAAAACCAGCAGTCCGCCCCCGAC
>JAQTRJ010000228.1 GCA_028711875.1 bacterium
TAAGATCCGCACGATCGGCCAGCTCTTCCTGAGTCAAGCCACTCGAGAGGCTCAAGTTGCGGATGCGTTCGCCGATATCCAAACAGAACTCGATGAAGTTTATTAAACTTGTAGTTCAGTTTATCGAACGGCAAATATAGGCAATCGCTCGCGATTTGTCAAGTCTTTTTTTTCGATGGTTTATTCTAAATAATTGTTTTGTCGAACATGCACTCTCTTGTTTATTAAACTTTGGAGGCATGTTTGCTAAACAGGGGAGCCCGGGCCGGTCTCGTGCGAAACGGGATTTTTTTACAAATCGCCGTACGACGGAGCAATGACCATGAGTTCCTTTGACTTGGAAATCGGCAGGACAGTGAGAGGTGGAGAACAATCAGACGGTAGCGCGGTCAGGATTTTGAGGGGATGGAATCCGGCACGAGGCGAAGACGGCGGGCGGTGGTCAGTGGAATTCGAACGCGAAGCTTTAGTTTTTCTTTATCTTGTCTTTCATCAAGTACTCCTCCATGCCGATACAATTCCGACAGCAAGCGGCCATCGTTAGCCCCCAGCGAAACGGAAATCTCCACCTGTTCGGCAACTACCGCCGACTTCATTTCCGCCAGCAGTCCATCCAGTCCTTGTCCCGTGCGCGCGCTGACGAGTTGTGCGGCGGGGTAATTCTGGAGCGCCATTTGACCGGGCTGAGCATCGGCCGCAATATCTATCTTATTGAATACCATGATCCTTTGATAGCCAGCCAGCCCCATCCCAGCGAGAATTTTATCCACTTCGGCCACTTGATCGGGCCAGGATGGCGACACAACATCTACCACGTGGAGGATACAGTCCGCTTCGGAAATCTCGGCCAGTGTCGAACGAAAACTGGCGACCAGTGCCGGCGGGAGCTTGCGGATGAAACCGACCGTGTCGGTCAGCACCGCACGCTGCCCCGCGGCGAAGGGCAGACTGCGGGTCGTCGAGTCCAATGTGGCAAAGAGCAGATTTTCCTCGAACACTCCAGCTTTAGTTAAGGCATTCATTAAACTTGATTTGCCAACATTAGTGTAACCGGCCAGAGCAAATCTGAAGACCTCTGAGCGAGCTTTTCGCTGAGTGTGGCGAACGCGCTCGATATGCTTGAGTTCCTCTTCCAAGACGCGAATGCGTGTGCGGACAATGCGGCGGTCGGTCTCGATCTGGGTTTCGCCGGGGCCGCGCATTCCGATACCGCCGCGTTGCCGCTCGAGGTGCAGCCAGGCTCCGGCTAATCGCGGCAGCAAGTAACGAAGCTGAGCCAGCTCGACCTGAGTACGCGCTTCGCGGGTTCGGGCGCGGCGGGCGAAAATATCGAGAATCAAGCCCGTCCGGTCAATGACGCGGCAGCCGATCCCCTTTTCCAGATTACGTGCTTGGGCGGGCGCGAGGTCTTCATCAAACACGAGCAGGTCGGCGCTGACTTCACCCGCGATTTCGGCCAGCTCGGAAACCTTCCCCCGCCCAACCAGCGTGGCCGGATCGGCTTTTTGCCGTTTGACGATCTCGCTGCCCACCACCTCCGCCCCGGCCGTTTCGGCCAGCATCTTCAGCTCATCCATATATTCCATGGTCAGCGCGGCGGAGTCGCCCGGCCAGTGAATGCCGACGAGTAGCGCCCGTTCTCCCCCACTCTGTTCGCGCGGATCAGAGGAGGAGACTGGATGAAGAAGTTTGGCCGATCGGGTCATCGGCTGCCGCTCTCTTCCTTTTTAACCTGATCCCACAGTGCATCCATCTCCTTGAGGGTCGAGTCATGGAGCGACCGGCCGCTCTCCGCCAACCGCTGTTCGATGGTCCCGAAACGGCGGCTGAACTTCTCCACCGTCCCACGCAGAGCGTCTTCGGGACTCACGCCAAGCTTGCGGGACAGATTGACCACACTGAACAAAAGATCACCGATTTCGTCCTCGATCCCGCGCTGATTCCCGTCGGCGACTTCTTCTTCCAGCTCAGCGATCTCTTCGCGGATTTTCGCCCAGATGGGAGCCACGTCCGGCCAGTCGAAGCCGACGCCGGCCGCTTTTTCCTGCACTCGAAACGCGCGGTTGAGAGCCGGCTGATTCTTGGGCACGCCCTCGAGCAGACGTGGGCGATGCGGCTCGTTCAGTTTGATCTTCTCCCACTGCCGCTCGACGTGGCGGGGGCCGTCCACCTTCGCATCGCCGAACACATGGGGGTGGCGGCGGATCAGTTTTTCATTGATCTCGTTCAGCACGTCGGCGGCGTCGAACAGGCCGGCCTCACTGGCCATCTGGCAATGGAAAACGATATGCAGCAGCACATCGCCGAGTTCTTTTTTCAGCTCGCCGTAGGCTTCGCGGTCAATGCTGTCGAGGACTTCGAAGGTTTCCTCGATCAGGTACGGCCGCAGCGAGCGATGGGTCTGCTCGCGGTCCCACGGGCAGCCGTCGGGCGCGCGGAGGCGGCGCATGATGTCGAGCAGGCGGGTGAACTCTTCGCGGGCGCGGTCGGGTTGGGGGGACATGGTTTGCGTTTCCTATGTTACGGCCGGGCGAGGACGCCCGGCTCGGCGGCTTGATTCGTGCGGAACACCCGGCTCGGCGGGACGGAGATGGTCGGCTGCAAGCAGCCGACACCGCAACTTGATGTGCCGTTGTCGGTCTCCAGACCGGCAATGGCACGACGGCATCTAACTCTCGGGCGAATCTGGAGATTTGCCGCGGCGGATCACGCTGTTGTCGGTCTCCCGACCGGCAATGCGCCATTGCGACTCAGGAGAGTCACAACGGCGGTAAGTTATTCCAACTGAAAAAACGGCGAGCCTCACAAAGCCCGCCGGCCACAGGCAATTGTTCGCGAGATCAGACGTAGCCGAGGAGCAGGCGATAGCGCTCGGCCAGCGGCCGCGAACCGTCCAGACTGACCAGATAATTATGGTAGCAGTTCCAGTCCTCGGCGCAGAGCGAGATCCGCAGCGGGGCCTCGGTTGCGGCAGCCAGCGCGTTGGTGAAGGGATGAAAGCGGGGCGTCAGATCAATCACCACGTCGGCATCGAGGGCGCGCACCCGCCGCAGCACGTCGGGCTTGGGAAATCCCAGCCAATCGCGCGCGTTCAGGTCGAAGTTGTGCTGCGACCACGCGCTGGTTCGCGGCAGCCAATTGCGGAAGTTTTCGGCCACGACCACAGTGGCCCGTTGGGGAGCGAGCCGCGCGACCAGCAGCCCGACCGCCGGAAGGGCCGGTTCCAGATCGGAGAACTCCGCCGGCATGACCACAATCAGGTGCCGGGGATGAAGCCCGGCCTTTGATATGGAAAATTGCCGCTCGGGACGGCCGTGCTGCAGCCGCCACCAGAACGAGCACAAACGCCGGTGCAATCGCTCGCGCCCGGTCACGATTCGCTCCCGACTTCGTCTTCGCGCCGGACAATGCGAATCCGTCCCAACCGGTGAGAATTGATTTCTTCGATGATAAACTGATAGTTATGATGTTCGACGGCGGTCTCGGCTTCGGGGAAGTCGCCGAGTTTAGCGAGCAGGAATCCGCCCAGCGTCTCGAAGTCCTGATCGGTGGGAATCACGTGGTCGCCCAGAATTTCGTTGATCGTTTCCACGTCGAGACGGGCATCGGCCACTACGGTGCGCTCGTCGAGCCGCTTCCACAGCGGCGGATCCACGTCGTGTTCGTCCTGAATGTCCCCGACGATTTCCTCGATGACGTCCTCGAGCGTGACCAGTCCGGCCGTGCCGCCGTATTCGTCTACGGCGATGCTCATGTGCAGCCGCTGCTCCTGAAACATGGTCAGCACTTCGTGGATCAGTTTGGTTTCGGGAACGAAGATCGGCTGGCGGAGAATGCCGCGCAGGTTGAACTCACCTTCGAACGGATAGTGGAGGAGCAGGTCTTTGGTATGGAGAACGCCGATGATGTTGTCCACGCTTTCTTCAAAGACCGGGATGCGGCTGTGCTGGCTTTCGCGCACCAATTCGAGCAGCTTTTCGAGGGGCGTGTTCACGTCCATGCAGATCATGTCCGTGCGGGGGATCATAATTTCACGGACGGTCGTGTCGCCGAACTCGAAGATCGAGTGAATAAGCTCTCGTTCGGACTTTTCGAGAACTCCGCGCTCCTCGCCGACCTCGACCAGCGTCTTGATTTCCTCTTCCGACACCCAGAGCCGCCGCTTCTCCACGCCCAGAGCGCGGGCCACGAAATCGGTGACCGGCATGAGCAGCAGGATCACCGGGCGGAGCAGCCAATCCACCGCAGCCACGGGCGCGGCAATGGCCAGCGCCCATTTCATGGGGTTGCGGATCGCGGCCAGTTTGGGCAGCACCTCGCCGGCGGCCAGAATGAGCAGTGTGACCACCGCGACCTCTATCGCGAACGCCAGCCACGCCACATGACCTTTCGCACCGAGCAGATGGTGCGTGAGCAG
>JAQTRJ010000229.1 GCA_028711875.1 bacterium
AGCGCAAGTCCGTTCCTAAGAGAGCAGCGCGACCTCAGCCGAGCGAACCGGCTCAGGTTTCGACGTATTCCGGTGATTCCCGTCTCCTGCGCTTTGCGCTTCGGGGGACGGGTTTCTTGCTGTTGGCCGTTGCGGCATGGGCATGGTGGCATCCTGAACTGCGCGTGTGGGGTGTTCACAGTCTTGCGTTTTTGCCGAAGGAAGCCGCCGCTGCAATGCTGCTGCTCGCGGCGGCGCTGTGGTCGCCGCTGGGTCCGCGGCTCGCGCGGTTTCTGGGCGACAGACTCGCGCCGCTGACGGGCCGCTCCGCTCTATGGTATGCGCTCGCGGCGGCGCTGCTGTTCTTTGGGCTTCGCGTCTCGGTGCCTCTCTTAGGAGATGGCCCGTTGTGGATCAAGGAGCTGGCGTGGATCGGAGAATTCGAAGCGCACGGAAAATCCGTGCCCTGGCAGAGAATTCTCACGCGCAAGGAGCCGCTCGAACTGGGAGTGCATGAATGGGTGTTTCGGGCGGCGGCCGCCATCAGCCCGCCCGGCCCTTCCGCAGAATCAAGCGGAAGAACAAGCGCCGCGCCGTCGCTCCAGCCGTCGTTTCATCGGATGGCGCACCTCGATTACGCCTGTCTTTCCATTGTCGCCGGAGCGATCTTCGTGTGGATGCTCGTGCGCTTCACCCGACGGCGACTCGAGTTGCGCGCGCGCGCGCCGTTTCTGCTGACGATGTTTTCCGGCGGCGGAATGCTGCTCTTTTTTGGCTACATCGAGAACTACACGTGGGCGTCGCTGACCATCACGGCTTGTCTGCTTGCCGCGCTGTCCGACGCCTTTCCGCCGCGCCGCTTTCCGTGGCGCACGCTCGCTACGTTCGCGGTCGCTGTGGCGTTCCATTTGATGGCGCTCATGCTGCTGCCCGCGGTGGCCTATCTTCTCTACAGCCTGCACGTCTCCGGCCGTGCCGCGCCCAAGCGCGCCCGTCTGCCGATGACGCGCCCGATGATCTTCATCATCGCGACTCTCGTCGTCGCCATGGCCGGATATCTCTATGTGAAGGGGTGGAAGGGATGGATGTCCATCATCCCGCTGCTGCCACACTGGTCGCATGACGGCTATGCGCTGCTGTCGCTCAGACACGCTCTGGATCTCGTCAATCTGCTGGCGCTGACCGCGTTGCCCGCTCTGCTGATTCTGATCTTCTCGCGCGCTTCCCGCGACGACTTGCCTCACGAACGGATTCAGCTCGGCTTCCTGCGCGTGGCCGCTTTCGGCAGTGCGCTGTTTGTGTCGCTCTTCAGTCCCAATTTAGGAATGGCGCGCGATTGGGACCTGTTCGCGGCGGCATTGTGGCCGGTCCTCGTGCTGGCGGCCTGGACGATAGCGCGCTGGGATTTCGGCGAGCGCCGGGCGGAGATTCTGGCGGGCGTGACGGGCTTCCTGATGGTGGTTTCCATTCCTTTCATTCTGGTCTCGGTGTTGCGCTCGCCGTCGCTCGCGCGCTATGAGACGCTGCTGCAGATAGATCGTTCGCGCTCAGCTTACGGCTGGGAAAATTTGGCGATCTATTTCGAATCGGTCGGTGATGTGGAAAATGACATTCGCGCCTGGCGAAACGCCGTGGACGTCAGCGACAATCCGCGCTACCAGATCAATCTCGCGATTGCATTGCGCGTGGCGGGACGATTGGACGAGGCGGAGGGTTATGCGTTGTTTGGGGCGCGCAAGCTTCCGCAATTTGCCTACCAACTGGCCTATCTGGCGAGCGCCTTTCTAAGAGATAACCGCCCCGGCAAGGCCCGCGAGCTGCTCGCCGTGGCCGCCGAACTCGATTCCTCGAACGCTCAAATCCGGCAGATGCGGCTGGCGGTGGATCGTCAACTGGGAATCGGAGAACCGCCTCCGTAGCGCTGTGCGGCTGGATCCGGTCTCTGCCACAGAAACACAGACGACGAAGGCAGGCCTTGGCGGCCTGCCTTCGTCGTGAAGCGCGCGTTGCGAGCGCACCTATCGCAGATAGAGAATCGGCAGGCTTTTCACGGCGTCGCCGGTGCGAACCTGAATAAAATAGCGTCCCGACGTCACCGTTTGTCCGCTGCAATCCGTGCCGTCCCAGCGCAGCTCATGCCGCCCGGCGGAGAATTCTTGACGGGACAGCGTCGTCACGTTTCGTCCCAGCACGTCGAAGATCGTGATCGTGACGTGATCCCGCTTCGCGAGTTCGAAGGGAATCCGCGTGGACGCATTAAACGGATTGGGATAGTTGGGCAGCAGCGCGAATTCCAGCGGAGCCGTCGCGAAGGCCTCCTGACCGTCGGACAACACTCCCGCGCAATCGTAGAATCCAAGATTAGTGTGATCGGCCACCACGGCGACGGTTCCGGTGGCGGCCACGGCCAACGCAGTTCCGGGTGTTACATGCTGCCCGACCAGCCGCGGCGCCGCCGGATCATTTACGTCGAAGACGTAGAGTCCTTGCATCGCGGTGAGGTAGGCAAACTTACTCTGTACGGAGAGATTTTTTAAATAAAGCCCGAACTCGTTGTCCATCGCGTTTTGTCCGAGTGGTGCCCAATTCGCAAACGACGTCGCGCTGAACACCCACAGCTTGTTCGGCGTCGCCGTGTAGAGAACGCCGTCTGAGACCGTCATGCCGACGCAGTAGTTATCCAGGGGATAACTGCCGACTACGACGGGAGACAGCGGATCGGTGAGGCTAAGGGCGAGGAGTTGGTGGGAGCTTCCGTTGATGAAGGCGTAACCGTTGCCTGCGGCGATCTGCGCATTGCCGAGATTTTGAGTGAAGAAGCCCACCTCCCGCAAGTCGGCCGGATCGGAGAGATCAAGGATACGCAATCCGTTGTTTTCCACCAGATATCCGTAATGGCCATTGACGGCCATGCGATAGTGGATGTCGTAGTCGTCGGTGTGAAACCGGCTGATGAGCGTCGGCGCAGCCGGATCGGAGACGTCCACAGCCCTGACACAATCGTAGCCGTGAGTTGTCAGATAGGCCACGCTTCCCACCAGATCAAGATCGCCATAAGCCCAGTCCATCTCGTAGTAGCCCAGCTCGTGCGGATTATGCATGTCCGAGATGTCCACGATTTTGAGTTTGTAGTCCTCGCGCACGTAGGCAAGACTCCCCAAAACAACGACGTCCCGGTCCTCGCCATAGCGGCTGTAGCGGCGGATTTCCGTCGGGTCGGTCGGATCGGCGATGCTCACGATACGCAATCCGTGATACACGTCCGCCACATAGACCAGATCGCCTGCAACTTCAAAGGAGAACAGGTCTGATGGGGGATCGTAGATGCCCAGCGTCTGCGGGGCGAGCGGATTGGACACATCCACGACGGCCAACGGACATTCCGGATTGCCATAGTTGATGTAGCAGCGACCGTCCACCACGTCCACGCCCATCGCGTACTGGAACGAGTCAATCCTTGCCGCCTCATGGAGCGTCGTCATGTCCACCACAACCAGTCCGTTCCATCCCGCCGCCAAGTAAGCGTAGTTGCCCGCCACCGAAACACCGTTGACGTATTCCCAGTCCGACTGAAAAGTCCCAGCTTCCTGCGGATCGGTGATATCCGTGATGTCCAATACAATCATGCCGCGATAGGTGCAGGCGGCGTAGACGAGATTGCCGTGGACTTCAATGTCGTTCGCTCCATGCTCGGTGGTGCTCCAGAGCACGACCGGATCGGATGGATCGGCCACGTCGGCAAACACAATTCCGTTGCTGGCGGCGATGAAAGCGTGGTTGCCCTCGATCCGGGTTCTGCTCACATATCCGCCTGTTGAAATCCGGCTGGTCTCGACGGGACGGGACGGATCGGAGATGTTCACGATGACAACGGATCCGGCATCGCCCACGTAGGCATAGTCACCGGCGATAGTCATGGATTGCGCCCAACTGGTCGCCAGATGGCCCAGTTCAGCGGGCCGGGTCGGATCGGAAAAGTCCACGATCCGCAACCCATCCGATCCACAGGCCAGATAGGCTGTTCCGCCGCGCATCGCGACTCCGTACACGCCGTCTTGCCAGTTGTGATAGAACTGATTGATGCATGTGATGTTGTTCGGATCCTGCGCCCGGCTCTGAGCAACAGAGAAGATCACAAGGGCGATCAGGACCCCATGGAACCAAAGTTTCCCGCTCATGGCATCCTCCAATCAGGTAGGTTCGGTAATCGCGAACGCGTTGACTTACTTCAACTTCTCAGACGACAAATAGCAATTTACAGATGGCAAATGTCAAGCCTCTGGTCATGAATTTTTTATGTTATTTATTATTATAATATTACATTAATTAGTACATGGTTATCCAA
>JAQTRJ010000230.1 GCA_028711875.1 bacterium
ATCAACGACGGCAGTCAGGATTGGACGGTGAGCGGGTCGGCCACGACACATGCCCGGATACGGATTTACAGCGTCAGCTTCCCGACCATCGGGGACACATCGGATGCCGATTTCACCATCCGTTACTCCGCCCCGCCCGCTATCGCGCACGATCCGCACGGTGACGGAGATCCCGGCAGCGTCACGTTCACGGCTCTGGTCACGGACGATTTATCGGGAGTTTCGGCGAAGCTCTTTTATCGCCAAGCCGATGGAGCATCGTTTGATTCCTCCACTTTGACCGCGACGGGGAACGCGAACGAGTTTTCGACGGCCATCAATATCGCCGCGGGTCGTTGGGAATATTTCCTGAAAGCTGTGGACAGCCACTCGCAGACGGCGATCACGGATACCTTTGCGTTTGTGACCGGCTACTCGTGCGGTTTGGAAATCGCTTATGACGATGACGGCGCCGAGCTGTTTAATTGGTCGCAGCCCGACAGTTTGCGCTGGGCGGTTCGCTTCACTCCGCCTTCGGTTCCGTTCACGCTGTGCGCGGCCGAGTTTGCCGTCGCCGCCTTCCATCCCGATACCTCGCACGGCCCGGTGCGCGTGCAGGTTCTGGACTCCGACGGATCGGGTGGAATGCCGGGGACCGTGCTGCGTGAAGTGGTGCGCGGCTCTGTTGGAAACATGATCGGCGGATTACCAACGCCGGGCGCATGGTGGGCTACCGCTTTCCTCTGTGACGATGCGACCGAACCTCTGCAATTGACCGGCGACTTCTACATTGCCGTTGCCAACGTTTCCGCTTCTGCGGACGCATTTGGAATGGATACCTCCTCTCCGAATTCCGGCCGCAGTGTGGTTTTCGATCCCTGTGAAGAGGAGTGGTTCTCCGAAGATGGGACTTTCGAGAACTCGCGGGACGGAAACCGAATGATTCGAGTATGCGGATGGACAGATACGCCACTCAATCTGGTGATCTGGAGAGATAGCGACAGCCTGCGTGTGAATTGGAATTCAAGCGGCGCACCTTTCTACAAAATATACAAGTCCTTAGATGCCACATTCACATCTCCTGAACTGATCGCAACCCTATCCGACACCACTTTCGCGGTAAGTGCTGTTTCCGCAGAGGACTTGTACCTCTTCTTCCGTGTGACGTCCTCGTCAGCCCCTTAATCCGACTTTGTGTATTTCTTGATTCTCGCCTACCCGCCCACATTCAGGGTGGGTAGGCTTTCTTGACTTAGTACCTGTGAATCCGTAAATTCATTTATCTGTCACATCATAGGCAAAGGTGCAGCCAGGTTTCGCAGTTTTGGCTTACCTGAGATATTACTCATTCTGGTCATAGTTTTGCTATTGTTTGGAGCCAAGTGAATCCCCGAACTCATGCGCGGATTAGGCAAGGGCGCTCGGGAGTTCAAGGAAGGGCTAAAGGGCAACGGGCCGAAAAACCCAGACGAGAAATCGGACAAATAGATTTGTGTGGTTCTGTGGCTGATTGCGATAACTTTACACTGGAATGCCATGAATCACTTGACAAACTGCTCCAGACGGCGTATATTCTGAGTATAGTAAATATACTTTCACTCTAACAGTGCCAACCACCAAGACAACTATGAGCGACGGGAAGTTCTACTCCTCTAAAGAGGTCTGTGAACAGCTCCAGATCTCCAAGTCCACCCTTTTCAAATGGGAGCGGGAAGGACTCATCACAAAAGTCCGCCGGGATTGGCGCGGCTGGCGGCTCTATGACGCTCGAAATGTGGAAGAGATAAAACAAAACATTGAAAAACAGAAACTTTCAGAATCCGGCCCACGTTCGCGGACGGTTCTGGTGGTGGATGACGATGAGATGATCCTGCAGGTGATGGCTGATCTACTGGAAGCAGCCGGCTATCAGGTCATCACCGCGACCACGGGCGATGAAGCGGTGAAGATTCATGCGGAGAAGTCTCCCGGCTTGACATTTCTTGATGTCAAGCTTCGCGGAGTCAGCGGGATAGACGTTTTTCGCGAGATTCGAGTGGTGGATCCGCATGCCACCATCGTAATTCTCACGGGCTATCCAAGGATTGAAGATACGGTGCAGGTCATCAAGGAAGGGGCTTATAACTACCTGACCAAACCGATCAAGACTGAGGAGCTATTGGCGATGGTTGAGGAGGTTTTAGGCGCTTCGTAGGTTTTTGTTGTGAGGCAAATCGGAGTACTCTTCGGCGGATACGCAAGGCGCGCCCTGAAGCCCAGCTTCGGGGCGTATCTGCTTGCCGGTGATTTTCCGGGAACCTAAGACGGGGAACCGGCTTATACCTAACAGGAGAATTCCGGCCTAACAGACGATGCGTGGAACAGAGTATGATCATCGGAACGACGAGAAGCATGGTTCAACTGGCGACGCTCGCCGCGCTGCTGTGTTTAGCGCTGAGCGGGGGTGCGCTGGCGCAGGGATTCGGCAAGAACAAGGTCCAATACGAGAGCTTCGAGTGGCGATATATCCAGTCGGAGCATTTCGACGTGTATTTCGACAAGGGATCGGAACAGATTGCCGAGTTCACCGCCGAGACGGCCGAGAAAGCGCTCGAGCAGATTCAGGATCATTGGAACTGGACGCTCGACGGCCGAGTCATGATCGTCACCTACCGCTCGCATAATAATTTTCAGCAGACCAACGTCACGCTTTCGATGACCGAGGAATCGGTGGGCGGCTTCACAGAGTTTCTGAAGAATCGCGTGGTCATCCCGTTCACCGGAAACCACGAAGCGTTCCGGCACGTCATCCATCACGAGCTGACGCACGCGGTCAATATGCGCATGTTCTACGGCACGGGCTTTCAGTCTATTCTGATCGGCGCTTCGAGTTCGAATATTCCCCTGTGGTTCACCGAGGGATTGGCCGAGTACGAATCGCGCGGCGGCTGGGACGTTGAAGCCGACATGTTCATGCGCGACGCGACCATTTCCGGTTATCTGCCGCCGATAGATTATTTGGGAGGCTATTTCGCCTATAAAGGCGGTCAATCGGTGTTCTATTATCTGGATCGCCGTTACGGGGCGGAGAAGGTCGGGGAATTCGTCAACAAAGTAAAGAACACGCGGGACGTAGAGCGTTCGATGCAGAGCGCAGTCGGCGTGGACATGGAGGACTTCAACCGGCAGTGGCAGAACTGGCTGCGGCAAATCTATTGGCCGAGCGTCGGCGACATGGAACCTCCGTCGGATTTTGCGGAGCCGTTGACGCAGCATCGCAAATGGGAAAATTTTGTCAACGACGGCGCGGCGATTTCTCCCGACGGAATGTACGTGGCATTTCTGTCTGACCGTTCGGGCTTTTTCGACATCTGGCTGATGGACCTCGACAGCGGCAAGCCGCGGCGGCTCTTGCGCGGCGAGCGATCGGAGGATTTCGAGCAGCTCAAATGGCTCGATGCGCGCATTTCGTGGTCGCCCGACGGCAAGAAGATCGTTTTCGCGTCCAAGGCCGGGCGTCACGACGCGGTGAATATTCTCGACGTGAAGAAGCGGCGGGTGGTGAAGCGGCTGCGGTTCGATATGGACGGAATTTTCAATCCCACCTGGTCACCCGACGGAACGAAGATCGCTTTCGTCGGTCTGACCAGCGGACAATCCGACATCTACTGCTATACTCTCGATGACAAGCAGTTGGTTCAGGTAACCGCCGACGTGTTTTCGGACGACGAACCGACGTGGTCGCCGGACTCAAAGCACTTAGCTTTCGTGTCGGATCGCCGCGACTCGGTGCGGGTAAATGGATATCATCCCGATCTGAGAATCTGGCAGCACGATTACAGCCAGACGGATATTTATATGCTCACGCCTGGCGCCGACCGCGCGGAACGTTTAACGTTTACTCCGACAAACGAGCACACCCCGACCTTCACTTCGGACGGGAATTCCCTGATCTATTCCGCGGACGCCAACGGAATCTCCAATCTATACCGGCACGATCTGACGAGCCACCACGTTGCGGCGATCACCAACTGCCTGACCGGCTGCACACAACCCAGTCATTCGCTGCACACCCAGCGGCTGGTGTTCACCTCACTCTACGAGGGCGGATACGACATCTACTTGATTAAGAATCCGCAGGACCTGCCCGCTCTTCAACTCGATCCCACCAATTTCCGCCGCTTCGGTTCACCGGAGCCGGAACACTTCGTGCAGGAACCGCCGCCGCAACCGACGGAGTCCGCCGCGACGATGGAGATTCAGGAGGAGAGCTATCGTCCCTACGCGCATTACGTGTTCGCGCCGGGGGGCGGCGGCGAAGACCTGAAGGAACGCGTGATGGCGGATACGGTGACGACGCGGC
>JAQTRJ010000231.1 GCA_028711875.1 bacterium
ATGTTTTCCATACCGCCGGCGATCATGATTTTCGCCTCGCCGAGCAGAATCGTCTGCGCCGCCGACATCACGGCCCGCAGTCCCGACGAACAGACCTTGTTCACCGTCCACGCCGAAACGGATGTCGGCACTCCGGCGAAAATCGCCGCCTGTCGCGCGGGTGCCTGACCAAGATTCGCCTGCAGAACGGACCCCATCACAATCTCGTCCACCTCCGCCGCGTCAACGGCGGAGCGCGTCAGATTTTCCTTGATGACGTGCGCGCCCAGCGCGGGAGCCGACACGTCCGCAAACGCTCCTAAAAACGAACCGATCGGCGTGCGCGCCGCCGAGGTAATGACGGGAGTGTTGGGATTCATGGGACAATCATCCTCACGTTGAACTCCACACGATCTCGGTCAGATGGATTCCGATGCGAGCCGATAGCCGCCGTCGGCTATTTTCGTCAATCTCCCGGCGCGCGCGGTGGGAGCGTGGACAAACAGCAGCAGGTCATTGTCGCGATGAGCGTCCTCGAGAATCTTCGCTTTCGCTCGCCGCAGTTCATCCGCGTTCACGTCGTAGGAAAGACCGCACTCGAGCGGAAGCTGCGCCGCCGTCGGAATCAAATCGCTCAGATAGACCGCGCGCGGAGCGCCTTCGTTCCCGATCAGAGCGATCTGATGGCCGGGGGTGTGTCCGCCGCTCCAGCGCACTTCGAAACCCGGCAGCACCTCGCCGTCGCGTTCCACAAGTTCGAGTCGTCCGTGCTCCGCCAGCGGCATGAAGTCTTCGAGGAGATAGCCGTCCCCGCCCTTACGCGCGCTGTCGAGTTCCCGGCGGTGCACGAGATAACGGGCATGGGGAAACGTCGCTTCGATTTTGCCGCTCTCGGCAATTCGTGTACACGCTCCCGCGTGATCCCAGTGCAGGTGGGTGAGAATGACCGCATCCACCTGTTCGCGGCGCACACCCAGGTCGTCGAGCGTCGGGAGAAACCGGCGCGGCCACTCCAGGTGATACGCCTTCGCCAGCGTCTCGCGCGGCTTGTCTCCCGTCCCCGGATCAAGAATCACCGTCTTGCCGCCGCCGCGCACCAGCAGCGCATTGAATCCCACGCGAATCCGTCGTCGTGCGCGCACCTTCAATCCCGGTCGCGCTTCAGCCTCCGCGCAGCGCCGCACAAACGTGTCGGCGTCATCCTCGAACAAACCGTCCGAGATCAAATCGAGCCGCAGCGAACCGAGTTCCATCATCGCCGGTCAGTGAGCGGTTTCCTGCAAGAGCGTGTGCGCGATCACCAGCCGCTGAATCTCCGACGTCCCCTCGTCGATCTCGCAAATCTTGTTGTCGCGAAACATGCGCTCCACCGGATAATCGCGCATGTAGCCGTAGCCGCCGTGCAATTGAATCGCCTGCAGCGTGACGCGCGTCGCCATTTCGCTGGCGTAGAGCTTGGCCATAGCCGCTTCGCGCATGAACGGCTCGCCCGCGTCTTTCTTGCGCGCCGCGTCGAAAATCAGGTGCCGCGCCGCTTCGATCTGCACGTGCATGTCCGCCAGCTTGAACTGGGTCGCCTGAAACGCGGAAATCGGCTTGCGGAACGCCTTGCGCTCGCCTGCGTAGGCCAGCGTCGCCGCGTAGGCTCCCTCCGCGAGTCCCAGCGACATGGCCGCGATGGAAATGCGCCCCCCGTCGAGCACGGTGAGCATCTGCTTGAATCCTTCGCCGCGATTCCCGAGTAAATTCGCCTTGGGAATTCTCACGTCGCTGAAGTGCAGCATCACCGTGTTCGAGCCGCGGACTCCCAATTTGCGCTCTTCCTTGCCGACCGTGAAACCCGCCATGCCCCGTTCCAGAATGAAGCAGCTGATCCCCTTCGTGCCCCGGCCCTTCTCGGTGACGGCGCTGACCGTGACGTACTTCGCCTTGCCGCCGTTGGTGCAGAACACCTTCGTGCCGTTGAGCAGGAAATGATCGCTCGCTTCCACGGCCGTGCTCTGCGTCGCGCCGACGTCGCTGCCGGCCTGCCGTTCGGTGAGACCGAACGCGCCCAGCGTTTTCCCGCTGCACAGCTCCGGCAGGTACTTTTTCTTTTGCTCGTCCGAACCGAACAGATAGATCGGCCCGATGCCCAGCGAGATGTGCGCCGCCAGCGTGATCGCCGTGCTGCCGCAGACCTTGGCGATCTCCTCGACGGCGATGGCGTAGGCCACGGTGTCCATTCCCGCGCCGCCGTACTCCTCGCCATAGGGAATTCCCATCAGACCGAGATCGCCCATCTCGGCCACGATCTCCTCGGGAAACGTCTCGTTCTCGTCCAACTCGGCGGCCACCGGCTTGATCCGAGTCTGCGCGAAATCCCGAACCATGTCGCGGAGCATTTTCTGTTCTTCGGTGAACTGCATGTTCCGGTCGGCTCTCGTTTTTCGTGATGACGACGGCGGCCTATTCTTCGGGCAGATCGTCCAGAATATTATCGCCCGCGCCCTCGATGTAGCGGCGGCGGCGCTTCATGTCTTCCATGAGCGCGCGATATTCCTGCTGCGAAAGATCGTAGTCTCTCAGCACCCGTTCCAGATCGTTCCGCACCTTCTGCAGCCGCGGGCTGAGCGGGGCGGACGGTTCGTGCTTGTTCTCGGTCATATCGTCGTGTCTCCTGGAAACGATTTCATCAGTTGGTCGAAAAATAACTGCGATTCGGCGGCCGCCTCCACGGAAACCTCCAGCGTCACGCTGACCTCGCCGCCCAGACGGTGCAGCGGTTCGAGCAGCGCGCGGAAATCCACCACGCCCGCGCCCAGACCAAGATGCAGATCATCTTTCCCGTCGTTGTCCGAACAGTGGACGTGGACAATCCGATCGGCGAACCGCTGCGACCACCGCGGCGGCTCGATCTTCCCGAAGCACGTCGCGTGACCGGTATCGAGACACATCCCCAGCGCGGGACTGGGAAACCGCTCGAAAATCTCCTCGAACAGTGTCAGGTCGGTCTCGTAGGTGTTTTCGAGCGCCAGTCGGACCTCGAGTTCGCTCGCGCGGTCAAGCAGCCGATCGAGACCCGCGGAGAATCCGTCCAGCCATTGCGCCCGCGTCTTCGGCGAATATTGCGGCGTGAATCCGCTGTGAAGAACCAGATGAGGCGAGCGAAACGCCCGCGCCGCTTCGAGCGCCCCCGACAACGCCTCGAGAGAATAAGCCCGGATGTGCGAATCCTTTGACCCCAGATTGATCCCGTGAAACGGCCCGTGCACGGCCGCGATGACGCCCGCCTCGGACATCGCGTCGGCCAGATCGAGCAGCCGTTCCCATCGCACCTGCGGCCACAGATCCACCGGATCCTCAAAGAGAATTTCCACTCCCAAACCGAGGTCCGAAATGCGTTCCAGTGACTCGGGAATCCGCGAGAGTTCGCAATAAATGTAGCGCGGCGCGAACATAATTGTCATTCCTCAGCGGCCGGCGAAACGATCGTTGCCCCGGCGTCCACCGTGTCGCCGGCGGCCGCCGAAATTTTCTCCACTCGATCCCCGCGCGGCGCGCGCCTCCGGCCTTGCCAGCGTAACGCGCCGCACCGATGGTGTCCCACTGATCTTGAGATAACGCTCGCTCATGAGGTTCGCGCCATCGCCGCTTTGCGCTCATAGAGAACGGACTGCAGCCGTTCCGGCTGATCGCTGCCCACCAGATAGCGCCGTTTGCCGTCGGAAACCTGCAATCCCCGCCCCAGTTTGGCATTCCAGATCGCCGTTCCGCGCAGATAATGAATCCCGATTCCGTGCCAGAACGTGATGTCGCGAATCTCGCCGATCTGAATTCTCTCCAGCGGGAGACGCCTCTCGAAAACCCGAAATCCGAACCGCAGATCATGGTTCGTTACGATGACATGGAACCGCGCGAACAGCCATAGGGTTACGGCCGTCACTACGGCAACCAACGCCACGGCCCACAGTTCATCGCGACCGGCCCGAAAGGCGGGCACTAATGCCGCGATGAGAATCAGGGCGCAGAAAACGAGAATCCACGCCGGAAAACTCTGCCGTTCTTCGTAGGAGATCGTTTCCATACTACATCCGATACACGCCCGGTTTATAGTCAGGAACCGGCTTGTTCGAGGCCATCGCGATGCCCAATGCGATTTGCTGCGCGCGCAGATGCTTCTTGATCGTCAGTGGATGGAATTTTCTGCACGAGACGTTCTTTCGTCTCTGATCACAAAAAAGTTGCGTCGCGGCGGCGAATCTCCAAATTCGCCCCATCCGAAGATCCGCGCTCTCAGCGTCGCGGCGGCGGCGGAACGCTGAACACCGGCTCGCCGGCGCGGCCGCCCCCC
>JAQTRJ010000006.1 GCA_028711875.1 bacterium
CGTTATCAACAAGGGATATGCGATTGCTGGCGGTTGTCATTATGGCGGCGGGAAAAGGCACCCGCATGAATAGCGACCTCCCGAAAGTGCTTCATTGTCTGTCCGGAAAGCCGTTAATCCATCACGTGGTTGAAACGGCGAAGCGGCTTGGGGCGGATCGTTTGATTGCCGTAGTAGGACATCGGCGGGAAGATGTCCAAAAGGCTCTGGAAGGGCAGGGCGTGGAATTCGTCGTGCAGGAGTCGCAGCTTGGTACCGGTCATGCCGTTCAGCAGGCCATCCCGGCACTCAGAGATTTCCGCGGAGAGGTTGTGGTTCTTTCGGGGGATGTTCCTCTGTTACGGGCGTCCTCTTTGGAACAGCTGGTGAAGTATCATCGCAAGACCGACGCAGCCGCTACCGTACTGACCGCGATAGCTCCCGATCCGTTCTCCTATGGCCGGATTGTCCGTGACGCAGAGGGAAAATTCGCGAAAATCGTGGAGGAGCGGGATGCAAACGAACGCGAACGAAGCGTACGGGAGGTGAATTCCGGCGTCTATTGCTTTCGAGCGATTTCACTTTTTGGAGCACTTCAGCATCTAAAAAATGACAACCGGAAGGGTGAATACTACCTTACCGATGTGATCGGTATTCTGAGGCAGTCTGGAGAAGTTGTTCAAGCTATTGATTTAGCTGGATTTTACGAAATCCGTGGAATCAATACTGCCGCCGAGCTGGAGGAGGCAGAAAGTCGCTGGGAAAGCGAAAGCAACTCAGGGAACTCTTGACATTTTCAGGACGAGTTCTTAATTTATGGGATGCAAATACTTAACAAGGGCTTGACGATGCGGTTTAGAGCGCTACTGACTGCGATTCTGGTGGCCCTTTGCGCGGGAGTGGCCGGTGCTCAGTACCGAAGCACACCGCCCGGAGGAGATACCGGAGAGTACCTGCGGAGTCGAACAGACTTGGGACTCAAGCCGTTTCATGGACTACTCGATCCGTCGCGCATGCACATGTCTCATACGGTTCAGTTCGGCTATGCGAATACGGGTACTCAGAGCGGGTCGCAGGGACTGTACATGAACCGTCTCGATTATCAGATTTCGCAGCCGCTGTGGGTGACGACGTATCTGGGCTATCAATTTCAACCTTCCGGGCCTGCCGAATGGAATCCTGCCAACAATGGAACGGATTTCGTGGGTGGAGCCGATCTGAACTGGCGACCAACGACGAATAGTTTGTTCCGACTTTCCGTCTATCAGGGGATGTATCCTCACTCTTACTACGGCGATTACGGTTGGCGATCCCAGAGATATGGAAGCTACTTTGACCGGCCGTAGCGGAATCGGTCTGGATTTCCTTTGGTGATTTGTCCGTCTCTTCGACCGAGACCCCGTTTCTCGGTCTTTTCTGTTAGGATTACCCTT
The DNA here is from genome assembly GCA_028711875.1 of bacterium. Classification (GTDB taxonomy): domain Bacteria; phylum Electryoneota; class RPQS01; order RPQS01; family RPQS01; genus JAHJDG01. The sequence continues at coordinate 1,413 of JAQTRJ010000006.1, forward strand.
GCCGCGCAGGTTTTACCTCCCATCAACCGATAGAAAAGCCGTTCGAATCCTGCCGCGGCTATCGAGACGGACAGTCTGGGCGGTCGTGGCAGTGGGGCTGGCGGCGGGGATTGCCGTTTTCTGGCTGTGGTCGCCCGCTGGGGATTCTCAGCAAGCGGTGCGGCCATCGCCGACAGACGCTTTCGATGCCACAGAAGGTTCGCAGAATGAATCCGAAACTGCTGCCGATCCTGCCGTGCGGGGTAATACGAATGGCGCGGGCGAAGCGGAGAGTATTCCTGCGGATTTGAATCGCTCTTCGGATGAATCGCGCCCGGTGATTCGCATACAGGTGCTGAATGGCTGCGGCCGCAAGAGATTGGCGAAATGGCTGGCGCCCGCCCTCCGCGCAAAAGGCTTTGACGTGCGCGAAACCAGCAATGCCGCGCATTTCAACTATGCGAAAACGCTGGTTTATGATCGTACGGGAGTACTGGACAATGGACTGCGTCTGGCCGATTCGCTGGGAATCGAAGCGGCGCAGGTTTCGACGGAACTCTCTTCTCATCTGGTGGATATTGACGTCACCCTAATCGTCGGCGCCGACTACGAGAGTCTGTCTCTTGATGCGCCGGAAAAAACGGAAGAGGCGGGAGACTGAAGCGAAAAACATCGGAGATTCTCGCGCGGTCATGCGCGGAAGCGGCTCTGGAGAAAAAGGCGCTGGACGTGGTCGTGCTGGACATGCGACGACTGGACGCGGTTACTGATTTTTTCGTTGTGTGCACGGCCGACGTGGATCAGCATGCCCGTGCGATTGTCAAGAACATTGAAGAGCACGTCCACCAAGCCACCGGTGACCGTGTGCTGCATCGGGAAGGCATGGAAGCGCTGAACTGGGTTCTTCTCGATTATGTGGATGTGGTAGTGCATGTTTTTAAGCCGAGCTTTCGGGAGTTCTACAAGATCGAGGATTTGTGGGGCGACGCGGAGACGCTGACAATTCCGAATGAGATGAAAGCCACAGCACCGAAACCCATGCGGCGCAAGGCGGAGCCAGCTGTTCGCAAGGCGAAGGCTCCGGCTCCGCGTACGCGAAAGACAACGGCAACGAAGAAGCCGGCGGCTTCACCCGCGAACGGCCGCCGCAAGTCGTCGTCAGCAATCCGGAAGCCGACCAAGACATGAAGCGGGCGCATGAGCATCTTCGCGCCGCGCTGATCGCCGTGCTGCGTTTGCTGGGAGTCGCCGAACCGAAGGTGGTTCTCGAGAAGCCGCGCGACGCCGTGCATGGCGATATCGCCACCAACGCGGCGATGATGTACGCCAAAGGACTCGGAAAATCTCCCCGCGCCCTGGCGGAGCAGCTGACGGCACTTCTGAATCTGGATCGCAAACTGATTCTTCGCGAAAGCATCGCCGGACCGGGTTTCATCAACTTTGAATTTTCGCCCGACTACCTGCGCTCGCTGGCGACGGCGGCAATCCGGCAGGGAGATAATTTCGGGAGCGATGACTCGCTGGCCGGAGTTCGCGTGTTGATCGAGTTCGTCAGCGCGAATCCCTCGGGGCCGCTGAACGTCGTCAGCGCGAGGGCGGCGGCTGTCGGGGACAGTCTGGTTCGGTTGTTCCGCGCGCGGGGCGCGCAGTGTAACGCGGAATTCTATGTGAACGACGCGGGCAATCAGATTCGGCTGCTCGGCGAGTCGGTGCTGGCGCGCTATGAGAAGCGGCTGGGCAATCCCGGTGCGATTCCTGAAGGCGGTTATCACGGAGAATACATCGCGACATATTCCGGATCGCTGAGCGATCAGTACGGCACGAGGTTCCACGAGCAGCCGCACGATCAATCGGTCGTTCAACTCGGGGAGATGGCGGTCGAGCATTTCGTGAGGGCACAGCGGAACTCGCTGGAACGATTCGGAGTCCGTTTCGACCACTGGTTTCGCGAGAGCGAGTTGCGCCGCCGGAAGGCGGAGTGGGGAGTTCTGGATGAACTCCGCCGCCGCGATGCGGTCTACGAAAAAGACGGCGCGACCTATCTGCGCACCGAGCAGTTCGGCGATACGCAGGACTGGGTGATCGTGACATCGGATGGACGGGCGACGTACTTTTTGCCGGATATTGCTTACCACCTCGATAAATATGATCGCGGCTACGATCACATCATCAATATCCTGGGGCCGGATCACCACAGTTTCACGTCGAAGATGAAGGCGGCCCTGAGAGCCTTGGGCCGCGATCCGGATCGGCTGGATGTGATGATTCTTCAGCACGTGACGCTGCTGCGCGACGGCGAGCCGGTGAAGATGTCGAAACGGGCCGGACGCCTGATCGAGATGGACGAACTGCTTGACGAAGTTGGCACCGACGCCGCGCGCTATTTCTTCATTCTGCGACGCACGTCCACGCCCCTGGATTTCGATATCGAGCTGGCCAAACGCCAGTCGGATGAGAATCCGGTGTTTTACGTGCAATACGCCCATGCGCGGATCGAGTCCATCTTTCGACGGGCGGGAGTGGACTACCCGAACGGGGACGAAGACGTGTCTCCTTTGTCACAGCCGGAAGAATTGTCCCTGCTGCGCACACTTCGAGAACTTGACGATGTGCTGGACGAAACACTTGGGAGCCGCGATCCGCACGCGATGACCGTGTGGCTGCGCGACGTCGCCGCGCAGTTTCATAAATTCTATCATGAATGCCGGGTTCTTACCGAACCGGTGGAGCTACAAACGGCGCGACTGGCTCTCTGTCGAGCCACGCAGATCGCCTTGCGCAAGGGGCTGTCCCTCTGCGGAGTCAGCGCGCCAACGGAGATGTGAATCCCTTGAAGAAGCAAGTTGGTCGAAGCGCGGTCTTCCGCCGCACAACGCGCGAGAAAAATCCTCCTCTGGTCGTCGTTGGCAGCGTTGCTCTGGATATTTTGCACACGCCGAACGGATCGGCCGGACCGATCGTGGGGGGATCGGCGGTACACTGCGCCAACGGCGCCTCCTTTTTTGCCGAGACAGGCATTGTGGGCGTGGTCGGCGACGATTATCCCATGAACGAGCTCGACTTTTTGCAGAAGAGACGGGTGAACCTGTCCGGTTTGGAGGTCAGACCGGGGGCGAGTTTTCTGTGGGAAGGTCGGTACTCCGAAGGTTTCGTATCCCGCGAAACACTTCGCACGGAATTGGGAGTGTTCGCGGATTTCCGACCGCGGCTCCCAGAATCGTATCGCAAGCCGCGAATTCTATTTTTAGGCGCGATTCATCCGGGATTGCAGGACGTGGTGCTGAAACAGGTAGCGCGCCCCCGGCTGGTGGCGATTGACACGTTCAAGCTTTGGATTGACGTGGCGCGCACGGAGTTCATGAGGATTGTCAAGAGAACCGACTTGTTGCTGGTGAACGACGACGAAGTTCGCTGGCTGACGGGCGAGCACAATCTGCTCAAGGGAACTCAGGCCCTTCACAAATTCGGACCGCAATGGATCGTGGTGAAGAAGGGAGAACACGGCAGTTTTCTGTCCAGTCCCCGCGGATTGTATCTTACTCACGCGTTTCCGGTTGAACACATTGTGGATCCGACCGGAGCCGGCGATGCCTATGCCGGAGGAATGCTTGGCTATCTGGCGGCGCAGCCGCGTTTGAACGACGTGGAGCTTCGAAAGGCGCTCTATTGGGCGAGCGTCGTGGGTTCCTTTTACGTGGAAGGATTCGGTCCCGACGGCTTGAAGCACGTGACACGTGCCGAACTGAACGCTCGACATCGGCAACTCTGCAAGATGGCGGCACTGCCGTGAACGCGCCGCTTTCTCCCGTTCAATGGAAGGACGGGACCCTGCTGATTCTGGATCAGCGTGCCTTGCCGCGGCGGATGACATGGATTCGCGCGCGCCGAGCCGAGACGGTTGCGAAAGCGATCGAAAGCCTGGCGATTCGCGGAGCTCCGCTGATTGGAATCGCAGCCGCCTACGCCATGGCTTTGGAAGCGGCGCGACCCGATGCCACCGAACGACAACTGCGCGAAACGCTCGAGCGGCTGCGCGGTACGCGCCCAACCGGATTCAACCTTTTCGCAGCGCTGGCGGAAATGGACGCGATGCTCAGCGGCGGCGCGCGCGGCCTTTCCGGACGCATGCTTCGCAAGGCAAAGGAGCTTCATCGCCGCGATGCGCACTCGTGCCTGACGATGGCGGAACACGGCATTGGGATTATGAAACGGGGCGAACGGGTTCTGACCTACTGTAATACGGGTTCGCTGGCCACGGGAGGAATTGGGACCGCGCTGGGTGTTGTGAAGACGGGCTATCGGCGCGGCAAGATCGCAGAAGTGTTCGCCTGCGAGACGCGTCCGATCGGACAAGGGGCGCGTTTGACAGCGTGGGAATGCGCAACGGCGGGGATTCCGGTCACGCTGATTTGCGATAACATGGCGGCGGCGCTGATGGCATCGGGCAAGGTAGACCGCGTTCTTGTTGGAGCGGATCGTATTGCCGCCAACGGAGACACGTCGAATAAAATCGGCACACTGAGCCTGGCGACGACGGCGCGGGCCTTTCGCATTCCGTTCCATGTGGTCGCGCCGCTATCCACGTTCGATTCGAGTCTGCCGAACGGCAAGCGCATTCCCATCGAACAGCGCAACGCCGCAGAAGTCACGGCGTGGATCGGGGATCTGGATCGTCTCCGGGGAATTCAGGTGTGGAATCCGGCCTTCGACGTCACGCCTGCGCGGTTCATTGCCAGCTTCATTACGGAGTGTGGGATTCTTCGGCCGCCGTTCGAGTTCTCTTCTGGTTCAGTTTGCAGGAAATAGTTTGAGGTTCATCATGAAACGCACATTCATCATTGCGATTGCTGTTCTCGTTGTCGTCGGAATGGCTGCTGCACAGGGTATGGAGTTGCAGTCCGCCAAGCTCTATCGGAAGCAGAACGAATGGATCAAAGCGCTTGAATTTTTCAATCAGGCGCTGGAAAAAGACCCGACGATGCTTGAGGCGTACTTCGAGCGCGGTGAACTCTATCACGCGGTGGCTTCCGATTCGAGCCTGAGCAACGTTGCGCGCGAGATAACCGGTGACAGCGAACATCCTCAGCGGGTGCTGTACGAGCGTATGATAGCGGATTTCGCGCAGGCGGTGATCGAGCATACCCCGAAGGACGCCGGTACCATCAAGAAATTGCAGAAGAAGATCGAGCGGATGCTGCAGGAGCGCTGGAATTATTCCTATTTCGTGGCCGTACAGTGCGATTCGCTCTATGATCGGGCGATGGCTGCTGGCGAAACAGACCCCGATCCGAAACTCCTTCTGGAGAAGGCGGTGGACGAATTGGACTTGACTGTCAAATTCTTCCCCGAGAAATGGAACGCCTATGGACTTCGCGCGCAGATTCTGGGAAAATTGAAGCGATACGACGAGGCGACCGCCGGTTGGGCTGACGCGCTGAAGTACATTGAGATTTCGAAGCTGAAAAAGGAAAAGCCGGAGGAGTTCGAACAAGCCGTTCAAGTGATTCGGCTGAATCTTCTGCAGGGTAGCTACAATCTGAATCATTTCCGCGAGACGGTCGGGATTGCCGATCAGATTCTGGCCGCAGATTCCAGCGATATGGACGCTCTGCAGTTCAAGGCGTTCGCTATCGCCCAACTGGCCACGGATGAAGCGATTGTCAAGGAAGAGCGCGATTCCCTGAAGAGCCAAGCGATCCACGCACTCCGCGCGGCTCGCGCCAGCCGTCCGGATGATCCGACGATCCTCTACTACATCGGCCAGTTTAACCTCCAACTGGCAGACACCGCCGCGGCGCTGGCGGCGTTCCATGAATATCTCACCATGGAGGAACGTGATCGCGACGTTCTATTCGCCATCGGCGTGATCTATCTGGAAGGTGGGATGTTTGCCGATACGGTCAAGGCGCGAGATACCTACGCCAAACTTGTCGAGCTTTACCCGGACGACGCTCCGGCCTGGACCAACTATGGCATTGCCTTGATCCGCCTTGGGCAGATGGAAGAGGGGAAGAAAGCCATCGAACGAGGCAAATCGCTGCAGCCGTGAGAAGCGATTCCGGCAACCCGACTGAAGCCGCGCGGGAAGAGACGCCTCGGCGAATTCCCCGACACATCGCCATTATCATGGATGGGAACGGGCGATGGGCCACGGCGCGGGGACTCAAGCGCGCCGACGGTCACCGGGAAGGCGTGAAATCCGTACGCGAAATCGTCGAAGTATGCGGCGAATTGGGCGTGGACATTCTCACGCTCTACACGTTTTCTCAGGAAAACTGGCGGCGTCCTCAAGGTGAAATTGACGCGCTGATGGAGTTGCTGGTGGTGACGGTGGCTAAAGAAATCGCCGATTTGATGCGCAACAACGTCCGGCTGCGGCTGATTGGCCGGATCGAGGATTTACACGCACTGGCCCGCCGATCTTTGACTCAAGCCGTGAGAATGACCGAGAAGAACACGGGACTTCAGTTAGTCCTTGCGCTCTCCTACGGCAGCCGTCAGGAAATCGTGGATGCTACCCGATCTCTCATTCGAGAAGGCAAGCCGGATATTTCCGAGGCGGATGTCTCATCCCATCTCTATACGGCGGGCTTGCCCGATCCGGATTTATTGATTCGCACGTCAGGCGAAATGCGGTTGTCCAATTTCCTGCTTTGGCAGCTGGCTTACGCGGAAATCGTAGTCACGGATGTTCTCTGGCCGGATTTTCGCCGTCCTCAGTTGTTGGCGGCCGTGGAAGAATTCGGAAAGCGGGAACGGCGTTTCGGAGCGATCTCGGGGCAATGATAATGGGAGCGAACGCACTTATACAGCACCTGCGGGACTTGGGCGATGGCGTCCTGCTTCAAGACGAACCTTATCCGGTCGTCGCGCCGCAGTCCATCGAGCAGCTTCAGTCCTGTATCGCGGCAGCTCGCAATGAAGGGAGCGTGGTTCTGCCCCTGGGAAACGGCAGCTCGTTCCCGAAGGACTTTTCGCTTCTTCGCGAACGAGTTCTGGCTGTTATGACGATCCGCCTGCAGGGAACGGACTACTCCTCACCATTTTCCGTGCATGTGGCGAGCGGAACTCCGGTTTCCGCCGTTATTGCGGATTTTGCCGGAGGTGGCCGACGAACACTGGGGGGGCTGTTCGCCGACGCTCGGATGGGAACGACGGATCCGCTGCTTCGAGCGGTCTGGTCGCGAACTCGAGCGATAGATATCATCACCGGAGACGCCCGTCTCGTCACTCTCGCCGGTCCCGCGAGATGCGGCGCGCATGACGGTACCGCCAGTTGGCTGATCGGATCACGAGGACGGCTCGGAGTGCTTGTTTCAGTCGAACTGGTGCCGCCACTGCCTGTTCATGTGATGGAAGATCTCAGTGATGAGAAGGTTCGCGGTGCCGCGATCGGACCTGTGGGTGAAAGCTCTGTCTTGAGTTCCGGCGATATCCGATCGAAATTGGATCCGCATGGCTTGTTCCAGTGGTAACGCATCGGCGCAAGAAATCCCGAAGATTACTCAGTCGGCTCGGGTGGTATGTGCTTGTCGCGGCGGCGGTCATGGCTGCGACGGCGGTGATTCTCGTTCGCTGGCACGACAGTCCGGTCCGAAGAACCCTGAACGCGCGGGTCGCTGACTGGATTGCCGCTGAATTCGGCGACGAAGCCCGGATCGGGCGTTTCCATTTGGGTGGACGCTCTTTGATGATGCAGGACGTGACGATTCCCCTCGACCACCATGGTTCGAATCTGCGGGCCGAGAGCGTAACAGCGACACTTGACTGGCTGCAACTGGCGGCCAATCCGCGCGAGCCCCTGCGTGTCTTGCGAGAGGTTTCTCTGAGCCATCCGGTTCTGACACTGGCGGTTTCGCGAGATTCGTCGGTGAATGATTCGGGTTCGTGGATTCCGCCGATTACAATACCCGCAGCGGCTTTTCACGGAATGTCACAACTCGACGGTTTACAGTCCGGAGACATTGACGACGGCAGGATCATCCTGCAGACTATCGGGAAGACGCCGCGGGAAGTCTGTCATTTTAATGCCACTCTGACACCGGCGGAAACCGATGGTTTTCAGCTTGCGGCATACGGCTGCTGCCTGAGTGATACGAGTTGCCGGCTGACTCTGACCGGCGCGCTTAAACCAACCGCCGAGCATGCGGAAGCGCAACTGCTTCTCGACATTCCTCCGGGAAGCGTTCCGGGTTTGGGAAATCCCGCGCTGTTCATCGCCACGGACGGAGGACGCGTGGCGCTGCGCGCGGAGACGGCGGACTCGCTGCTCATTGTCAGAGGTTCGGCCGTGCTGACCGGGATCAAGATCTCCATCGGAGCGGATACCCTGCGAATTCCCAACGCGCGGATGATCCTTTCGTCCGACAGCATCCTGTTCCCGACTCTGCCTCTGGAGCAGAAGTGGTTTCGGGGTGAGGCGAGGGGCGTGGTTGTTCTGCGTGGGCGTGGATTCGTTGACTTCACTGGAGAAGCGCTTACTCAACGGTTTAAGGAATTCGCAGAGAGTCTGATTGGCCAGATTGACGTCGAGGGGGATATCGCGGCGCGATTTCGGGTGACCGGTTCCTGGGACGACCCGCGATGCGAGGTGGGCTTGTCCGGGAGGAATCTGCGCATCGCTGGGCGACCGATCACCGATGTCCGCGCGGGCATGACGATTGGGAAACAGGGGGTGGAACTGACCCGTGCTACTGCGACTGTCGGAATTTGCAGCGCTGAATTCGCCGGTTCGATGAGATACGGAGAGTTGCCGACCATCTCGGGCGCGGGCCGGATTGGATTTTCTTCTCCGCCGGGAATTTTTGGGTGGGAATCGCGTTTGAAGGGAGTGCGTTTGAAGGCGCATGGAACTGCGCGCGATCCGCAGTTGCTGGGACAGCTGTTTTCTGTGGATGATCAGGCCGTAGGCGAGGTGACGATCGGCCGTTTGGATTCAGGCTGGTATGCGCGGGCGGGCGTCACGGCGGAGTCCTCCGGCTATCTTTACGCGATCCCTGAAGCGGGCGGGATTACGATCCGCGGTGAAGACATGCAGCAGTGGATCGGGATGATGCTGGGCGGTGCGGAATCCGTGCGGGCTATCGAAACATTCGGTTTTTCTTTCCATGGAAATGAGCGGGCCGGTGATCTGTATGCGCATATCAAAGTGAACCCGGATTCCACCGAACCATGGACACACCTGGCGCGCGACTTCCAATTCACAGGGGCCTACGAGCAGTTGGGGTCCGAACGGACGAGTTTCTCCGGGCAGTGGTCGGGAATCGCCGGTGGGGGATTTCCCTTTGAGGGAAGCGGATGCGTTACCCTTGACCAACGGCGATTGGTGGTAGATCGGTTCGCCGTGGATAACGTGGGAGACGTGCACGGCTGGGTGGATCTCGAGACTCAGGAATTGAATCTGGATGCGGGAATCAGCGGATTGTCTCTGGAGAGAATTCTGAGTGGGCAGGCTTGGTTCGAGCGCATGAAACTCCATGGGGATATTTCCGGGTATGCGCAAGTGCAAGGATCGCTGCGCCAACCCCAGTGGACGGCAAATGTGGCGATGACTTATGGATCACTGTTGGGGATCGGCGGCTACTGGATTAATCTCGAAGCCGATGGAATCGGTCGCCGAACGAATCTGCGGAGTTTCGAATTAGGTCGCGATATTCGTCGGATCACTTCCGCTACGGGGCACGTGGACTTCGACACGGATTCGCTGGCGATACACGCCGTGATCGAAGACGCCGATGCGAATGACCTGTTTTTGGCGACGACTGGGAAGCGGAATATCCTTACAGGGAATCTCAACGCCTGGGCGACTCTGTCCGGACGGATTTCGCGACCCGACATCGAGGCGCATCTGGCCGTGGAGCACGGCGAGCTATTCGGTGAATTGTATGCCGACGAATGCCAAGCCACGTTGCACACTACGGGCATGCCGGACGGACGTCGCGAGTATCAAATCCCGGAATGTGTCTTCCGCAAAGATGGGGCATACCAGTTTACCGCATGGGGGTCTGTTGGCGCGGAAAACGGTCGGCTTTCCGCCCATGTTGAGGGTTCCGGAGACTTTCTCGATCTGATTGATCAGGTAGATCGGACGTTTCAGACGCTGGGGAGCTCCGGCTCGTTCCAGACGGAGATCGGCGGAACGCTCAAGCATCCCGAACTGCTGAACGCAACGCTGGCGATAGACGACGGACGCTTCAGCTACGTAGACGCCTGTCCGTCCATCGTGGAGACCGAGGCATCGCTGAGCGTTTCCGGCGGGGGATCCATATCTCCGGGATATCTTCGCTTTCGCGTCGGAGATCGAACGCTTGAGATCGCGCTTACGCCGGCAGCGCAATCCATCCGATCCGGTCTCGAATCGCTCGTCATTCCAACACCCTGTCTGAATTTGGGAGTGATCGAAATCTCCACGGGAACGATGGGAATGCCGATGCGACTGCCGGGTCTGATGAAAGCGGATTGGAGCGGAGTGCTCTCGTTCGGATCCAGCGATGGCATCCCGGTCACCATTTCTTCAGCGGGGGAAGGCTGCTTAGCCATTGAGGGACAGGCGGCTGTGCAATCGGCGCGACTCACGTTTCCTTTCGTGGGCGGGAGCGGAAATCCGAGGCCGGTGGCCAAGTGGCTCATGAACCGGCTGAAGGAAGCTCAGTGGAACATGAGCGTGGCGGTGGAATCGGGCAACCACTACAGCGTCGAGATCACCGGATTGAAGGATTCGGAGATGTTCGCGCCGCTTCGCACCGAGCCGATTTTCAATACGCTTGCCGAGTATATTGACCATTTGTCCATTGATGCGATCATGGATCCGACGGATAATCCGATTCGATTGAGCGGAAGGATTGACGACGAAACCTTCCGTCTCAGCGGTCGGATTACATCGTCGCGAGGGACGGCGGACTATTTGGATCAAACCTTTCGCGTGGATCGGGTAACCGCCGATTTCGACGAGACGGACGTGATGCCCATTTTGGAAGGCCGGGGCATCACGCAGGGGACGGACAGCCTGGGCCGGTTGGTGGAGGTCTATCTGACTATGTATCAGCTGGACCGCGAGACGAATACGCGCCAACCGCGCGGGCGGCTCGATCAGGTGACATTCGTACTCGAAAGCGATGTGACGGAAACGCCCGAACAGGCTCTGGCGCTTCTCGGCTATGATCAGACCGACGTCGGCGGCAAGGCGGAGCAGGTGGTGACTTCGGCGGTAACCCGCGTCATCGGACGCCGTTGGCTGGATCCGATCGAGCGTCGGCTGGAACGATGGACGCTCTTCGACGAAATCGCCTTGACTCCGGTCGGTGGAAGAGCGACGGCCCCGGCGCGTCAACAGCGGGAAAAAGCGATCTCGGACACGCTGCAGCAGAGTACCGTCGTGCGGTTTTTCCGCGGATCGCAGGTAACCGTAGGCAAGTATGTGACACCGGATTTATTTCTCACCTATACCGGCGAGTTGGCGGAGGGCCAAGTTGAGGTGGGCACGCGAATCGGATTCGTTCATTCATGGAACGCCGAATACAGGATGAATCCGTTATCGCGCGATCTGGTTCTTGATTTTGCCGTTGAATACGACGAGATCGAACGTCGGCGAGATGAATCTATTTCCTTGAAATACTCCTTCGTTCTGGAGCCTTGAACGCGTATGCGAACGTTTCCGTCACGGACGACGAACCAAGTCTTCTTGATTGTGATCGCGATTTTGCTTCTCTCTGCAACGGGCGAGGCGCAAAACCGCGTGCGCATTCTCGGTCTCTCGATCTCGGGCAACGAAACGACCGATGCCGGGTTGATTCGTGCGCATTCCGGGCTTTCGGTGGGAAAAGAGATCACCGGCGATGACGTGCAGTCGGCCATTCATCAGCTCTGGAAGCTGGGATTATTCGACAACGTGGAAATTCTCGAGGAGCGAGAAGCGTCCGAAGGCGTCTATCTTCTCATTCGGGTTCGCGAGTACCCACGCTTGGAACGCTTGGAGATTTCCGGAAACCGAAAGTTGAAGGGAGAAGACCTGGAGGCGATCACCGCTCTCACTCCCGGACAGGTCGTTCAGCCCCGCGATTTGGTAATCATGCGCAATAGACTGCTGCGCAAATACACTGAAATGGGCTATCTGCTCGCGGAAGTGGACGTGGAATCTTACGTCTCCGGTGCGACCGGGCGTCAGATCGTGGAAGTGCGGATCAAGGAAGGACGGAAGGTTAAAATCCGTCAGATCAATTGGGTCGGCAACGCGGCTTTCAGCGATGGAACGCTGCGCAAGAAGATGAAGGACATCCGCCGGAAAACGTTTTTCCGTTCCGGTGAATTCGACCGCGAAAAACTCGAGCAGGACAAACAAGCCGTGGTGGACTTCTATCGGAGCCGCGGGTACCGCAACGCGGAGATCTCCGCCGATACCCTCGCGTACAGCCAGGATCGGCGCTGGATTTATCTGGCGGTAACGGTGTCCGAAGGGAGTCGTTATCGATACGGCGATTTCGCCTGGACGGGGAATCGTCTGTTTCCTACGGAGGATTTGAACGCGAAGCTGCGGGTCGAGCCCGGCGATCTCTACAACAGTGCTAAACTCGATCTGAGCATGGCGGACGTCGGGACAATGTACTATGCGCGTGGTTACATCTATGCCGGCGTGACTCCCATCGAAAAAGTCCGGTCGGACAGTGTCGTGGACATCGAATTTGAGGTCTCGGAAGGGAGCGAATTCAAAGTCAATCGGATTTTCGTCGAAGGCAACACTAAGACCAAGGAGCGGATCATCCGCCGCGAATTGGTGCTCTTTCCGGGCGAAACGTTCGATGTCTCGAAATTGCAGCGTTCCGTCCGGGAAGTGACGATCTTGAACTACTTCGGAAGCGTGATCCCCGACGTCGTTCCGATCAGCGACAATCAGGTGGATTTATACATGCGGGTCGAAGAGAAATCCACCGATCAGGCGAACGTCTCTGCCGGGTATTCGCAGCGCGACGGCTTTATCGGGTCCGTCGGCTTCCAAATGAACAATTTTCTGGGGAACGGCCAGACGTTCTCGCTCGACTGGAGTTTCGGGAGTATCTATCGCTCCTTCACCATCGGCTTCACTGAACCTTGGTTCCGTAATCGCCGAACGCTTGTCGGCGTGTCGTTTTTCGATACGCACCGCGGCGGAAGCTACTATGGATTCGATGAGGATATTATCGGCGGGACCCTGCGATTGGGTCATCGCCTGCGCTGGCCTGATGACTATTTTCGATTGGACTATATTTATCGCCTGGATCGAACGAAGTATTCGAATTTCACCGATGATTTCCGGGCGAGTAATCCCCGCAGTCTTGAGGAGGATGTGTCGCGCATTTCCTCCAGCCTGACTCAAATTGTCACGAGAGACAGCCGCAACGATCCCGAATTTCCGTCCATCGGCTCGGTAAACACCCTGCGGACCGAACTCACCGGCGGCCCTCTGGGAGGGAATGACCAATTTGTAAAAGGGGAATTCTCGACGCAGTGGTACATGCCCATGGGCGATCAATTCGTTTTGACTTCGCGAACCGAACTCGGTGCACTGGACGGATTGACCCGAGATCCGGGAGACATTCCCTATTACGATTATTTCTTCATGGGCGGAGCCGGTCTGTCCCTGGGAACGGGATTGCGCGGCTATGACGAGCGGGAAGTCGGGCCGCAATCCGGCGGTTATGCGGTGGGCGGCAAGACGCTCTTCAAGCAATCGCTTGAATTGCGGTATCCGATCGTGCGGAATCCGACGATTTTCATCCTCGGTTTCGCCGAGGCGGGGAACGTTTGGAACAGCTTCGAAGACACGGACCCGACGGATCTCAAGCGATCGGTGGGCTTGGGTGTCCGGCTATTCATGCCGTTTATCGGAATGATCGGACTCGATTACGGACTGGGACTTGACTATCTGGATGCGCGCGGTTTGCGAACAACGGAATGGGTCCCGCACTTCCAGTTTGGACGTGGATTCTGATTCATTAGACATAGTGTAGGAGCATGACATGAGACGGCTATTGGTCATTCTGCTGGCGCTTGGATGCCTTTCGGGAATGGGAACGGCGGTGGCGCGCGAGTTGCGCCTCGCGTATGTGGATTCTGAGCGCTTACTGGAAAGCAGTGAGGAATTCAGGCAGGTGCGGCAGAAATTGCAGGAGGAAGAGCGGGACTATGTATCGCAAGCCTCATCGCTCGAAGAATCGGTTCGGCTGATGGGAGAAGAGCTGCAAGCGCAGAGTCTCATGCTGTCCGAGGAAGCGCGAAAGGAACGACAGGATCGCTTTCTTGAGAAGCAGAAGGAGCTTGACGATTTTCGCCGTGAGGTTTGGGGCGAGAACGGCAAGCTGTTCAACCGCAACATAGAGCTGTCCCGGCCGGTGCTGGACAAAATTAACGTGGCGATCCAGAAGGTCAGCGAGGAGTACGGCTACGACTTCGTATTTGATGCCGCCACGGCCAGTATCGTGTATGCGCTTCCTGAGTATGACCTGACCGATAAAGTTCTGGACGAGCTGAAAAAGGAGTGAGTCCTTGTCCCTCAGCATGAGTGCCGCCGAAATCGCCGCCTTTCTGGGCGGGACCTTGGTGGGGAATCCCGACGTCGTGATCCGCGGAGTGTCCAAGATTGAAGACGCATGCTCCAGCGACGCGAGTTTCATCGCCAATGTGAAATACGCGCGTTTCCTGAATGCCACCGCCGCAGGAGTTGTTCTGGTGGCTCCCGGGAGTTACGATCGTGAGACATGCGAACGGACGGTTATTGAGGTCGCCGATCCCTATCACGGATTCCTGCGATTACTCGAAAAATACCATCCAAAGCTGACTTGGCTTGCCCCTGGGATTGATTCCACCGCAGTGATTTCTCCGGATGCGGTCGTCGCGGGTGATGCAACGATTGGAGCCTTTGTGTTCATCGGTCCCCGCTGCCGCGTCGGATCGAGAACGACGATTCATCCCCATGTGGTCTTGGCGGCGGACGTTTGCATCGGCGCGGATTGTGAAATTCATTCGCATGTCAGCCTGCGCGAAGGAGTACGCGTCGGAGATCGTGTCATCATTCAGAACGGCGCGGTCATCGGTTCTGATGGGTTCGGATTTGCGATGAGTGGGGACGAGTATCGGAAGGTTCCACAGATGGGAACCGTCGTCATTGAAGATGACGTGGAGATCGGGGCGAACACCACAGTGGATCGCGCTACGCTGGGACACACGGCAATCGGCCGCGGAACGAAACTCGACAATTTAATTCAAGTCGCGCACAACGTAACGATCGGCAGCCACACGGGAATCGCCGCGCAAACCGGAATCTCCGGTTCGACAAAAATCGGAGATCGCTGTCAAATCGGCGGGCAGGCCGGCTTGGTCGGTCACCTGCGAGTCGGAAACGACGTGAAAATCGCCGCACAGTCCGGCATCGGCAGCGACATCGCGGACGGTCAGATCATGGCGGGGAGTCCTGCTCGTCCGCTAACCGCGTGGAGACGACTGGAAGGTTCGCTGAGTCGGCTTCCCGCTCTGCTGCAGCGGGTGAGGGATATCGAAGCGGTCGTATTCGGAAAGGACGCGCAAGGAAAACAGAAAAGTGAGTGAACGACAACGAACAATCGAAAGGCGGATCCACCTCGCCGGTATTGGTCTGCATACGGGACATAAAACGGAACTCACGTTCTGCCCGGCTGCGCCGAATTTCGGAATCCGCTTCCGACGGATGGATCTTCCGGAATCCGTTGAGATCCCTGCGTTGGTGGATTATGTCGTGGAGATATCTCGAGGAACCGTTCTCGGTGCCGGTGAGGTGCGCGTGCATACCGTTGAACATGTCTTGGCGGCCGCAACCGGAATCGGGATTGATAATCTCATTGTGGAGTTATCTTCCGATGAGCCACCGATCATGGATGGGAGTGCACGTCCGTTCGTAGACGCCTTTTTAGAAGCCGGAATCGTCGAACAGGACGCCTTACGGGACTATCTGGAGGTGGAAAAGACGGTTGCTTACCACGACGAGGCAGGTGGTGTGGATATCGTCGTCGTCCCGTCTTCAGAGATGCGCATCACCTACATGATTGACTATCCGCATCCCTCGGTCGGAACGCAGTATACCTCCATGTATTCCCTGGACGAGTTTATTGAGGAGTTCAGCCTCGCCCGCACGTTCTGTCTGTTGTCCGAAACCGAAGAACTCAAGGCACAAGGACTGATCCAGGGTGGGACGCTGGACAACGCGGTGGTGTTCGTGGATCGGCGCTTGAACGCCGATGATCTTCAACGTCTGAAGCGGACGTTTCGCCTCGACGCGAACGTCAAACACGGAGAGTCCACTCTGGACGACCGTCCTTTGCGCTATCGGAACGAACCGGTGCGACATAAGGCGCTCGACCTCATCGGAGATTTATCGCTGGTCGGAGTTCCGATCAAGGGGCATATCCTGGCGGCGCGGGGCGGGCACACGTCGCACGTGGAAGTTGCGCGAATGCTTCGCAAATTATACGAAACACAGCGTCTCACCCGCAAATTCGGCAGCAAGGGCGGACGCGGCTACGTTTTTGATGCACGGGCGATTGCCAAGCTTCTTCCTCATGCGTACCCGATGTTGCTGGTGGATCGGATTCTGGAGTTGACTCCTCTTGAAAAAGTTGTTGGAATCAAGAACATCACGCGAAACGAGCCATTCTTTGACGGCCATTTCCCCGGTCAACCGATCATGCCTGGGGTATTGATTATCGAGTCCATGGGTCAGACCGGAGGAGTTCTGCTGCTGAACTCGGTGGAACAGCCCGAGACGAAAGTCGTGATGTTTACCGGATTGGATAACGTAAAATTCCGAAAGCC
>JAQTRJ010000232.1 GCA_028711875.1 bacterium
CTTCTGGATGGAGCAGAAACAGAAGGGCAGGCCATGTCAAATGTCTTTCTCCAGCTTCAAAATGCATCAGAATATGGAATGCAATATCTGCGCTTGAAAAGTGATATTGAGATACATCAACTTCTTTTAGCCTTTTTAGTTCAACGGCATGAAGAGGCCAAGATTGAGGAACAGCGAAATACTCCCACTCTGGTTCGCCTTGATCCCCCCTCATTCCCCACTCGTCGCATCTGGCCTAGACGCGGGCTAATGGTTGTGATTTCCGCCATTACTGCGTTGGTATTCAGCGGTTTTGGCTGTCTTGTTTTCGAATTCATTCGTAATGCATCACGCGACACGACACATCCTCAGCATCGGCATCTTGTCCGTATTCGCCAAGCATGGAGGAGGAGCGAATAAGCCTCTGTCTTCATGAAGTGCGGAGTAGTATAGTAGATGTTCATTCGATTGGCAAACATTTCGAAATCCGAGATCCTACTCGCATCGGTTCTTGCTGGATTGATGATCTCGGCTGTGCTTGCGAACATGTACTTCAGCCGCATGGCGCTGATTGCCCTGTGTTTCCTAGGAATTATATTCATTTTGCTGCTATTTCAGTCTCCTGTACTGGGAGCCTATTTTATCGCGGTTGCACATACATCACCATTCTGGGCGTATCACCGACGGATCGTCCTCTTCGTAATGCTCGCGAGCCTCATGATCTCCTTGGCCAAGAAGTTTCTGGCTGGAAAGCCGATCCTTCGAATCAGCCCTTCCCTGAAATGGTATCTCCCCTTTATCGCTTGGTTTGCCGCGACTATCATGTGGGCGGGTACATATGACGATCTGAATATTTTCAATTTCACCTACATTTTGGTACTTATGATTGTCCTAACTGAACTCATTAGAACTCCACGCGAGTTAGCCATATGGATATTCGCCTCCCTTGTTGGAGTTGCGATTTCGGCGATATGGACATTGGTCGGGATGCTGGACTTCTTTGCGGGTGGGCAAGTCGTTGAGGCTATTGCAGTGGCCGGTTCTACGGAAAATGTCAGATTCTATGGCGGGTGGGGAAATCCCAATGAGATGGCTCAAAGTTTAGTTCCTGCGCTGGGATTCGGGCTAGCCTTTCTACGAACGCGAGTGAGCAATCTGTTGAGATTTTTTACCTGGAGTTGCCTCATTTTGGGCGTGCTCGCCGTTGCAGCGGCGATGTCCCGTGGAGCTATGCTTAGTTTAGCGATCATCTACCTTATGGTATCGTTTGCGGACCGCCACCGAGCTTTATTATTGAGCACGTTTGCGGTCCTAGTTATAGCTACCATTGCCTTTGTTCCAACGGAGTTCGCCGGACGCTTCGAGTCACTGATGCAGGGGCGACGGGACGCTTCACTCAACGAGAGGCTTCACTTGACCGAAGCCGGCATTAGTATGGCGGAGGATTCCTTTCCCATCGGCATCGGAGCTGGCGCAAGTCGCGCCTATTCGGCAGACCACGTATTTTTTCTGAAATCGGGCGCGGGTCTCCATAATACTTTTCTTGAAATCCTGGCGGAATCAGGAGTGGTTGGCTTATGTCTCTTCATTCTCTTCCTCATCTCATTGCTGATGCAAGTTCGTGTGTTGCGATGGAAAATAGATGCGAACAACTTCGGTCGCAACGTGGCGATTTGTATGAATGCTGTCTTTGTCTCAATAATCTTCGGTTTCATGTTCAACAGTTGGACACTGACCCTCAGTGCGTGGCCGCCAATTGCCTTCATTAGTGTTCGAACTTCCGTCTTGGGTCTTGATGCGTGAGCGGTTTAACTATCGCGGTAGGAGGCGGAATAAAACGGTGAAACTACTTGATGAGAAGTCACCTCTTATTCCTGAGACTTCTTTTACTGATCGCTGATATCCTGCTCCTCGAGGCGGCTTTCTTCGGCGTATATTGGTGGCGGTTTCAGAGCGGGCAGTTTATCAATGCAGTGCTCTTTCATCCCGAAGAACTGCTGATTCCCAGCCTGATCGTCGGGGCATTTTGGATTCTGTTGTTTTCGTGGTTCGGCCTGTATCGCTTTGATCCCCTGCAATCCCGCGCGGTCGTGGCGCTTCGCTCGTTCAAGGCGGCGGCGGTCGGGGCCTTGATCCTGTTCATTCTCACCTTTGATCCCCTGCGTCCCCTGCCCGGCTCGCGCATTATTCTCGCTTCCTATGCCATGGCCGTTTTCCTGATTGTCGCCGGCAATCGTGTAGGATTGCTCACAATTTTACGGGAGTTTCGCGTGCGGGGAATCGGCGTTTTCCGCACGCTGCTCGTCGGCACCGGCGATCGCGCTGAGATGCTGCTGGCCTACCTCAAGCGAAATCCCGGTTTGGGCTTGTACGTCGCAGGGTGTCTTGGTTCGGAGAACGCCGCCCGTTTCCAGCAAAGAAACGCGTTGCCGATACTCGGAGCTTGGTCATCGTTTCGCGAGGTGCTTCGTTCCCATCGCATTCAGGTTATCTTACTCGCGCCCGATCCAGCGAATGAACGGCAACTGGGGCGACTGGTTCGTTTGCTGCGAGAAACCCGCCTTCGAGCGTTCATCTCTGCAGATCAATATCGGCTGTTGGTCGGCGAGGTTAAGCCGACGCGGATTCCGGGTCATCCTTTGGTGGACGTTCGCCCGGAATTGCTCTCTACGGTCGAGCGAACGCTGAAGCGTCTGACGGATATTTTTCTGGGATCGGCGATGCTCGCGCTCAGCCTGCCGATCTGGTTTTTTCTGATCGCACTCATTCCACTTGATTCCCGAGGTCCGATCTTCTACGGTCAGACTCGGGTCGGAGCGAATGGGCGGAGCTTCCGCATGCTGAAGTTCCGCTCGATGATTCGAAATGCTGAGAAGCGTACCGGCCCCGTTCTTACCCAGCAGGATGATCCGCGTGTGACACGCGTGGGCCGCTTCATCCGCCGCACGCGACTTGATGAGCTTCCTCAGTTGCTGAACGTCCTCGCTGGACAGATGAGTCTGGTGGGACCTCGTCCCGAACGGGCCGAATTCGTCGAACGGTTTGTGAAGGAAATTCCGCTTTACGAGCGACGCCTGAACGTTAAACCCGGTCTGACCGGTTGGTCGCAGGTGCATCTGCGCTACGACAGCAAGGCGGATCAAACCGCTGTGAAATTGCAGCACGATTTTTTCTATATCGAGAACATGTCTTTGCCGCTCGATTTTCGCATTCTGTTCATGACGCTGTTTGTGATGCTGCGCGGCGAAGGCATTTGACCAAGAGCACCCATGCTGGATATCAAACAAATCCGCGAAAACCCTGAACTCTTCCGCGAGCGATTATTGCGGAAAGGCGATGTCGGCGGCTTCGAACGGCTCCTCGAATTGGACGCGTCCCGGCGAACGCTGATTGAAGCAACGGATAAACTCAAGGCGCGTCGAAACGCCATCAGCAAAGAGATTGCCGAACGGGCTCGATCGGGAGCGGACGTATCCGCTCACAAGATCGAAAGCCGCGAGGTGGGCGAGCGCATTTCGAAGGGCAATGATGAGCTGCGAGACATCGAGTCGCAGCTTAAGGATATTCTTCTGCGCCTTCCCAATCCTCCGCACTCCAGCGTTCCCCTTGGACGGGATTCCCGCGATAACGTCGTGAGGCGGGAATGGGGAACGGAACGGACGTTCGATGGTCATGCGATGGATCATCTGGCGCTGGCCGACGCCCTGAAGATTCTCGATTTTCCGCGCGGGACCAAAATTACTGGCTCGGGTTTTCCGGTGTATCGGGCGGCCGGCGCGATCTTGGAACGGGCGATCATCAATTTCATGCTTGACCTGCATCGCTCGCGCGGACGCTATATCGAAGTCTCTACTCCGTTTGTGGTGAATCGCGCGTCGCTGCTCGGCACGAGTCAATTGCCGAAATTCGAGGATGACCTCTATCGCTGCGACACTGACGATCTGTTCTTGATTCCGACGGCGGAAGTTCCGATCACGAATCTCCATCGTGATGAACTCCTGCAGGAGGATGATCTTCCCATCTATTATTGCGGCTATTCTCCATGTTTTCGCCGGGAAGCCGGATCCTATGGAAAGGAGACGCGCGGTTTCCTTCGGGTTCATCAATTCGATAAGGTCGAGTTGGTGAAATTTGTCCTGCCTGAGACCTCATACGACGAGCTGGAGGCTCTGGTGCTGGATGCGTCGGCGATCATGGAAGCTCTCGATCTGCGCTATCGAGTCGTCGAATTGTGCACGGGGGATCTGTCGTTCGGCGCCGCCAAGTGCTATGATCTTGAGGTCTGGGCGCCGGTCGAGAAGAAGTGGCTGGAGGTCTCGTCCTG
>JAQTRJ010000233.1 GCA_028711875.1 bacterium
CCTACAGCCTGTTCGCCTGCACCGGCATTCTCTTCAACCACGAATCACCCCTGCGGCCGGAACGCTTCGTCACCCGCAAGATTATTTCAGCGGCCTGCCGTATCGCTGCCGGCAGTAACGAGAAGCTGCAGCTCGGAAATATCTCCATTGCCCGGGACTGGGGTCTGGCCTCGGAATACGTGGATGCCATGTGGCGCA
Source organism: bacterium (assembly GCA_028711875.1). Taxonomy (GTDB): domain Bacteria; phylum Electryoneota; class RPQS01; order RPQS01; family RPQS01; genus JAHJDG01. The sequence goes on from JAQTRJ010000233.1 coordinate 199, forward strand.
TGCTCCAGCAGGATTCACCCGAAGACTATGTGATCGCCACGGGAGAAACGCACTCGGTGCGTGAGTTCTGCGAATTGGCTTTCGGTCACGTGGGACTGCGCTATGAGGACTTCGTCCGCACGAATCCGAAACTTGTGCGCCCGGCCGAGGTGGATCTGCTGGTGGGCGATGCTTCCAAGGCGTGGGAGAGACTCGGGTGGAAACCGCAGGTGCGGTTCGAAGAATTGGTTCGGCGAATGGTCGAGGCCGATTTGACGGATTTAAAGCGGGGAGCGTCGGATTATCCCCGCAGGGAGGTGAACGCGGATCGGCGGGCGGAGATGCGTCCGGTGATCGTTGCCGCGGCTTCGGCACCGCAAGCAGTTCAAGTCTGATGCGCACGTTGGCGATATGTGATAGACCAGCGGACGAGTTCATGATATCCCCCGATCACGTTTCGAGTCGTTCAGCCTATGCCGCGGGTGCGTCTGCGGCTCGGTACCCTTCAGAAGAGACCGTAGGGTGAGCCGCATGCGCATCGGAATAGACCTGCGCGGATTGGAGACACAAACGTCTCTCCGCCGGGGAATCGGACGCTACGTCACGAATCTGCTGCGCGGTATGCTTCGCCTGCGTCCGCAGCATCATTACGTCCTGCTCGGAAACAAGCTTCCCTGGGACATCTCGCATCTTGAGGAGTTCCAGAATCACCCATCCGTCAAGTACGAGGTGTTTTGGCCGGCGTTTGCGCGAGACGTGGACGTGCTGCTGCTGACCGATCCGCTTCCAGTGCTGCGCGGACGGGAGTTGATCCCGTTTCCGACGGATGATCTGCCGTGCGCCGCGATTATCTACGATCTGATTCCGCTTGTCTATGAAAAAGCGTATCTCGATCCCGATCCCGTTCTGAAGGATGAATATCACGCGCGGCTCGCCCGGCTGCCGAAACTGGCATCGCGGCTTTTGACGATCAGCGAGTTTGTGGCGAACGACATGGCCGCGCGTTTGCGCACGGCACCGGGGCAGGTTGTCCCTATTCTCGGCGGGCTCGACGACTCGTTTCGCACTCCTCCGCGGGAAGTGGAGGTCCGTCGGGTTCTCGAAAAATTCTCGATCAGGCCGCCATATTTCTTCTACACCGGCGGAACCGATCATCGGAAAAATCTTGTCACGTTACTCGAAGCGCATCGGACGTTGCAGCGACGAACGACCCGGAAAGTCGCGCTGGTTATGGCGGGTGAATTGGATCCCGCGATGCTGCCCGAAGCCCGCGCGGACGTGATCGTACCCGGTTTCGTCAGTGATAGCGACTTGCGCGCACCCTAAGCCGGAGCCGCTGCCTTCGTCTTTCCCTCGCTGTATGAAGGATTCGGGCTGCCGGCTTTGGAGGCGATGGGTTGCGGATGTCCGGTGATCGCATCGAACGGAACGTCGCTCAGTGAGATCGTCGGTGACGCGGGAATTTTGGTGAATCCGCGATCCGTCGAGGAAGTTGCCGAAGCCATGCGGCGAGTTCTGGACGATAGTGATCTAAGAGCGGAGTTGAGGCGGCGGGGATCGCGGCGAATCGAACGTTACACATGGGACGACGTCGCGCATCGAACGCTGACGGAACTCGAGACGATCGCGCGTCCGAAGCGGCGGGCGTCCGTGTCTGGCCGCAAACTGCGCGTACTGGTTCAGAATCGAGCCGACGCCTTTTTAGCGCCGGGCGGCGACACGGTGATTATGGAGCAGCTCTATCGGCACCTGCGAAATCTGGACGTGGATGTGCAGGTTGGCGTGGGTGCGACGGATCTGCAGGGTGTGGACATCGTGCATTTGGTCAACGCCACGCTGAAGACCGTCGGCCGCGAAGTATCAGAGAACGCGCGCCGGCAGAGAGTTCCATACGCAGTGACGACGCTGCTCGAAGACTGGCCGCGCTATTTGGACAAATCGTTTGCCGCACTGACCCTGTTTCGGGATTATATAGCCGGTGCGATTGCGCCGGGCCGGTTTCAAGATCGGCTGCAGGCAATTCGCGAGCTCCCGAGCAGCGCGAGCGCGGGCAATGAAGACGTCGTCCGCTCTGCGGCGCTGCTGTTTGCCTGCGGCGACTCGGAAGCCACCCGTCTTTCAGTGGCCTATCCCGGCGTGGACGAAGCGGTTCGCGTGGTCAGATTTGGTATTCGTCAGGCGGGAACGATTCAGCCGCAAGCGGTGCGTCGGCTGAAAGCCATGCTGCATCTCGATCACTTCATTCTGTGCTGCGGCCGGCTGGAGACGCGGAAAAATCAACTCATGCTGTTGAAAGCGCTGGAAGACAGCGAGATTCCCATTGTTCTGGCAAGCGGCGGATTCAGCTATCAACCGGCCTACGTCGAGCTGATTAAGCAATTTCGCCGCAAAGGCCCAGTGCGCATTATCGGCAGGCTGGAAGACGCCGTCCACTCGCATCTGATGGCGGCGGCGGCGGTTCACGTGCTGCCCAGTTGGTACGAGCTGCCGGGGTTAGTGACGTTGGAGGCCGCGAGCGCCGGTGCAGCGGTGGTGGCGTCCGACTGGGGCGCGATTCGCGATTACTTGCCCGATAGCCTCATTCACTATTGCCAGCCGGACGATCCGGACTCGATTCGCCTCGCCGTCGAGCGCGCGCTCGACACAGGCCCCGCAGCGGCGACGAAAGCGACCGCTGATTCCTTTACATGGGAGAGATTCGGCGCGGAGACGCTGACGGCTTACGAAAGCGTGTTGTCGCACCGCATGTCCCGTGTTGAAACACAAGTAATCCATTCGACATATCACACCCCGGAGGGTGCCATGAATTCCCCGCGAAACGAACGACCGAAGTATGACGTTTCCATCGTCATCCCCGTGTACAATCGCTGGCAGCTTACCCAGCAGTGTTTGGAGTCCATTTGCGAAACGAGCGACCGTGCCAGCTACGAGGTCATTGTCGTGGACAATCACTCCACCGACGAGACGAATCGAGTGCTGCAAGCGGTCGAAGGGGATGTCACCGTTTTACGTCAGCCCGAGAACCGGGGATTCGCAACCGCCTGCAATGCGGGCGCGCGTCTGGCGCAGGGCGAGTTCATACTCTTTCTCAACAATGACACCGTGGTGAAGCCGGGATGGCTGGACGCGCTGGTGAACTGCGCGCGCGCCGCGGAGAACATCGGCGCCGTCGGTGCGAAATTGCTCTATCCGTCGGGCGACGTTCAACATGCCGGAATAGCGATCAGCGAGAAGCGAGTGCCTTATCTCATCTTCCAGCATTTCGGTTCCGATCATCCGGCCGTTTGCGAGACGCGGGACATGCAAGCCGTGACCGGAGCCTGTATGCTGGTTCGGAAAACCGTCTTTGCGCAGGCGGGCGGATTCGACGAAGCATACCACAACGGATTCGAGGATGTGGATTTGTGCTTCCGACTCCGGCAGGAAGGACGGCGCATCGTCTACTGCCCTGAGGCCACGGTGATTCACCGCGAAGAATCGAGCGCGGGGCGCAAGGATCGCGACCGCGAGAATTTCGAGCGCTTCATGGAGCGTTGGAGCGATTCTCTGATTCCGGACGAAGCGGAATTGACGGCACGGCACGGCTACACGATCACCTGGGGAAGCGAGGGCGGAACCTATCGCCGAATCGAGGACAATCGGAGAGCGGAAAGCTCGGAGAAGCGGAGCGAGACCCCGCAGACAGTGACTCTGGAGGACGCGCGGCGCCGTTATGATGCCGGTGATCTGCAAGGCGCCGCCAACGCGCTGCAATCCGTCGTGGAGCAACGCATGACGCTGGCCGGTCAAGACTCCTTCGAAGCGTGGCAGCTTCTCGGAAACTGCTTTACACGGCTGAACAAATTCGACGAGGCCGAGACAGCGTATCACAAAGCGATTGAATCTGACGAGAATTCGGAGCGGCCCTATCTCGGACTGGGAACGCTGGCTCTGCTTCAGGAGAACTGGCAGGCGGCGATGTACGGTTATATGACGGCGCTGGCGAAGAATCCGAACGCGATGAAGGCCGAACTGGGAGTAGGCTTGTCCATGTCCGCCCGCAAAATGCACGATGCGGCGCTTGAACGATTCGAACGCGTTCTGGCGCACGAGCCGGACAACGCGGAAG
>JAQTRJ010000007.1 GCA_028711875.1 bacterium
CTGCGATCCGCAGACGATCAAGGAAGCGATCATCGCCACGGCCATCCGCGACGGCTACGTGACGGCGCCCGCCACTGAGAACAATACCTTCGGCAACGGCTTCATTGACGCCTACGCCGCCGTGCTGGCCGTGTACAATCTGGGCGGCGTGGAAGGCGTGGTGAACGACGCGTCGAGCCAACCGCTGGAGGGAGCGCTCGTGCGCAATCCGGCGGGATCGCAGCAAACGACGACCCTTGCCGGCGGCTATTATTTTCTGCCGATCAGCGAAGGAACGTACTCGCTGGAGTATTCCAAGTTCGGCTATGTGACGCAGACCATTCCGGGCGTTTCCGTCACGGCGGGAGACACCACGGAGCAGAACGCGACGCTAAGTGCGGTGCCGACGGCTCCGCTCTATGGATACGTTTACGATCCCGACAATCTGCCGCTTTCGGGCGCGCAGGTGCGGGCGGTGGGCGTGCCGATTGATCCGGTCTCCACGAATGGAGCGGGGTATTATACATTGAACCTGCCCGTTGGCGACAACTACACGGTGCGCGCCGACGCTTCGGGATTCGGCAGCGAGCAGCACGCGATCGTATTCAACGGCACCATGCAGCAGGATTTCCATCTATCCTCGATTCAGGTGGAGGACTACGAGTCCGGCGGTTTCTCGCTCTTCCCGTGGTACGTAACCGGAAGCGTTCCGTGGCAGGTCGTGTCCAGCGGAGCTTATGAGGGGACGTACTGCGCTCAGTCGGGGGCTATTGCCGACGCTCAATCCTCCGAGATGTCGGTGAGTATGAACGTCACGACGGCCGCGTCGTTCTCATTCTACTACAAAGTCTCGTCGGAAGAGGGCTACGATTTTCTGGTGTTCCTGATTGACGGCGCGCAACAAAGCGAATGGTCGGGCGAAATCGCGTGGACGCAAGCCAGCTACAACCTCACCGCCGGACACCACACGTTCACCTGGAGATACACCAAAGACGGTAACGCCGCTTCGGGCAGCGACGCGGCATGGGTGGACTACGTGTTGTTCCCGCCGTCTTCCGCACTGCCCACTCTGCCGACTCTGGCCTGCTACGATTTCGAGTTGAGCGCGCAGGGCTGGGTAAGCGGAGCGACCGGCGATAACGCAACTACCGGACAATGGGAACGCGGCGATCCTGAGGGCACATGGAACAGCGACCGCCCGGTCCAGCCGGAAGATGATCACACGGCCTCGGGCGTGAATTGCTGGGCAACGGGACGATTGGCGGGAACAGCTCTGGGCACCTATGACGTGGACGGCGGCAAGACCACGCTGCTCTCGCCGGTCTGGAACCTGCAAACCAATAGCTCGGCGTGGATTGAGCTGTGGAGCTGGTATTCCAACGACGAAGGCGGCGGCCCCGACGAGGATTACTTCGTCGTGAGTTTTTCTTCCGACGGCGGAACGAACTGGGTGGACGCGCTGAGCACGCACTACGATTGGGAATACTGGCGGCGCGACGTGTTCTATGTTGAGGACTTCGTGACGCTGAGCAGTCAGGTGCGGATGCGGGTGATCGGGCAGGATCAGAGCACCGGTTCGCTGGTGGAAGCGGCGGTGGACGACGTGTGTCTGTACGCGGGAACGGCGGCACCGCCCGATCCGCCGCAAGCGCTGACCATCATCCGGGAGGGTGACGATTTGCATTTATATTGGGAGTCGTCGCCGGGCGCGACCAGCTACACCATTCAACGAGCGCCGGAAGCGGGCGGCAGCTATAGCGACGTCGCGACGGTGGGAGCCGGCGTGACGGACTGGATTTGTGTGGGATGTGTTGATGACGGAGAGTTCGCATCGTTCCGCGTCTATAGCGAAAACTGATCGCGTACGACAGACCAACAGCAAGCGGGCGCTTCGGAATTCCGGAGCGCCCGCTTTTTGTCGGAAAAATTCTGCGGCTCGGACGATTAGCGAGGCGGCGCGCGCAGACAATCGGTCACGGATGTGTTTTTCCCGCCGGGAAATGCGGCCGGATAGTCGAGGAAGGCGTCGCTGTCGGGCGGCGCGGACGCTTCGAGCGGAACCCAGACCATGACGTCAGTTCCGGGCGGCGTCACCATCACTCCGGAGGGAAGAAACGACGGGCCGCCGCGCGGGGCGTGCGCGAACAGCGAGTCCCTTGACTTCAGAGTGGGATCGGCGGTGCAGCGTTCGCGGAAAAACGGCGGCGATACCCGCGGCGTGTCGGGCCGGCGCGCGGGAGACGAAGCGATTTCGGCGGGCCTCGGCTGCGGGGATGGTTTCTCCGTTACGAAGGACTCGGCCGCCGCGACGGGCGCCGGAGCGCGGACGTGTTCGGGAGCGACAGTCTGAGACGGCGCGGGCGGCGAATTTTCGCGGCGCAGAACGAGCACCATCAGCCCGCCGATGGCCAGAGCCATAAGGATCCACGCATCCCACGGACGGCGGCGACGGGGAGAATTGTCAGGTGAACTACTCATACCTCATTACGACACCGGCGCATCTTTTCCGTTCATGGCGCGGCGGATCGCGGCGGCCATTTCCCTGCCGACCAGCGGCTTCATCACCAAATCGCGGATTCCCAGCTGGCGGAAATTGTCGAGCGTCACGGTTTCGCTGAAGCCGGTAATCAATATGACCGGCAGATCGGGACGGATGGCGTGGAGTTCCTTGGTCAGGCGATCTCCCGTCAGGTGCGGCATGGTCTGGTCGGTCATCACCACGTCGAAGGAATCGGGAGCGGCGCGGAACGCATTCAGAGCCTCGGCGCTGTCGGTATAGACGACCATGTCGTAGCCGTAGCGCTTCATCACGCGGGCCGCCACGTCGGTGATCTCCGGCTCGTCGTCCACGAACAGAATCCGTTCCGTGCCGCGCACGTCAACCGGATCGGTTTTCTCCCGTTGTGTCGGTTTCACGGCGGGCGCGGCGGGCAGATAGACGCGGAAGGTGCTGCCTTCGCCGGGCGTGCTCTCGACCGATACGGTTCCGCCGTGGGCGGTGATGATGCCGTGCACGACCGAAAGCCCCAGTCCGGTTCCCGAGCCGGGCGGCTTGGTGGTGAAGAACGGTTCAAAAATCCGCGAGAGTGTCTTGGAATCCATGCCGCTGCCGCTGTCGCGCACCGTCAGGCAGACGTAGGTTCCCGGTTTGATCTGCGGCAGCTTCGCGCGCAGATCGTCGTCCGCCTCCACCGTGTCCATTCCCACTTCAATCACGCCGTCGTTTTCGCCGATGGCGTGCGCCGCGTTGGTGCAAAGATTCATGAGCACCTGATGAAGCTGCGAGGGATCGGCCAGCACCTCCGGGCAGTTCGTGTCCACCAGATCCACGATGTCAATGGTGGTCGGCACCGACGCCCGCAGCAGTTTGAGCGTTTCCTTGACCACAAACTGGAAGCGCACGGCGATCCGCTCCTCCTCCGATTGCCGGCTGAAGGCCAGAATTTGCTTGACCAAATCCTTGGCGCGATTGGCGGCACGGATGACATGATCGAGTTCTTCGCGGGAAGGGCAGCCCTCGGGAGTATTCTTCATCGCCAGTTCGGTGTAGATCAGAATCGGCACGAGGATGTTGTTGAAGTCGTGAGCAATCCCTCCGGCGAGCGTGCCGATGGTTTCCATTTTCTGCGACTGTCGCAGCTGAGCGGCCATCGCCTCGCGCAGTTGTTCGCTGTGCCTGAGTTCGGTGATATCGCGCTGGATGGCCAGATACCCTTCGATGTTGCCGTCCGCGCCGATGACCGCATTCACGGACACGCTGACGTCAATGATCTCGCCGTTCTTGGTGAGGTTTTTCAGTTCTTGCCGCACGACTTCCTTGTCGTGCAGACTGTTCCAGAAGTCCCGATAAAGTTCCTCATCATGGGTTTCGCTAATGAGAATGCGCGGGGTGTACTTGCCGACCACTTCCTCGGAGGAATAGCCGTAGAGACGGGTGAATTCTGAGTTGATATAGGTGAAGACGCCCTTGGAGTCGGTCATGAACACCACGGCGCCCGACGATTCGACGGCCTTTTGCAGGCGAATCCTCTCCTCGTCGGCCTGCTGATGCGCCAGCATTTCCTCCTTCAGCGCGGCATGACTGGCCTTCAGCGCGGCGGCGTTTTTTTCGAGCGCTTCCAGCGTTGCGTTTACATCGCCGGCAAGCCGAGCGATTTCGTCGCTTCCGGTCGCCGCCACGCGCGCCGACAAATCCTTGTTCCGTCCGATCTCTTGAACGCGTCTGGCCAGCGCTTCCACCCGCCGCACGACCTGCTTGTCGAGCAGCACCGAGATCGCCGCCCAGCAGGTCACACCCATAATGATCAGCAATGCAAAAAAGTAAGTCAAGCTGGCGCGGCCTTGTCCGTAAACAATCCGCGGCTGGTGCGTGCGCATCACGAACGCCGGTTCGCCGTAAAGACCACGGATCATCCCGTAGCCAGCGACGGTGCGTTCGTTTTCCGCTTCCACGAGCGGGCCGCGACCGAGCGCCAGCAGGTCGCGGTGCTCTTGGCAGTTCAGGGAGCAGCGTGGATGATCGAACGGCAAAATTTCCAGACGCAGCCGGGTGCGCTTCGCGATCATCTTGATCATTCCCGCGTCCAGAAACCGTCCCATGATCAGCGTGCCGCGGATCGGCCCCTGATAATCGCTGGTCACGATCGGCTGGGAAGCGATCAGCATCGGTCCTTCGGGAAGATCGAGAAGCCCGCGAATCGAGCTGTTGGTGGTGTCGTGTTTCAGCAGCGTGTCGTAAGCGAGAATATGCCCAATAAGCTCGGGCGGAACCGGGCTCAGTTCTTTGGTTTGGGAATCGTAGATCTCTCCGTAAACGATCCGTCCCGTCGAGTGCACGAACAGCATCAGGCTGATATCCAGATTCTCGAAGGTTACCGGCAAGCAGTTGCCGATGAGAAACTCCTCGTTGCCGTCCTCGATAAACTGGTACACATCATCCCACGGTGCCCAGTCCCCGACGTCAGATTCGAGATTGTTCAGATCGGCAGTCACCGCTTCCAGCGCACGATGCACGTTGGTCTGTACGTCCCGCTGTTCCAGTTCGAGGAAGCGGTTGAGCATTAAATTCCGCGAGATGCCGTACAGCGCGGCGACGAGCGCCACGATGGTGATTCCCACCGCCGCAAGGGTCTTTTGACGGAGTGTCATGGACATGCACCCGATTTTTGTCGTTCTCTTCTTCCCGTCACCATGTGAAGCCGAACTGAAGGCCGACGTTCACAGGCTGTTTGTTCGCGTCCTCGGACAGATCGTGGTCGAGCAGCGAGAAAAATTCGGCATGAGGCCGGATAAACAAGTAATCGGTCGGACTCCAACGCAGAGCGGCATCCACCGACCACAGCGAGAGCGTGGCGCGCGGCGCTCCCCAGTAGGACTCGTTGAACTTTCGCGACGCCCAGCCCAATCCCACGCTTGCTTCGCCGGCCACGGTTTTCCCCAGCGTCCATCCGGCGGACACCCCGCCTTCGCCCCAGTAGCCGCCCTCGTATTCGAGATAGTCCACCATGTGCCGTGTGAACAGCGACAAGACGCCGATAGAATACTCGCCGCCCAGCATGATCTCGCCCGTTGAGGGCGCGTCTTCCTGCTTCGGGTAGTGGAAGTAACTGACGGAAGCCAGCGCGGTGTAGGGACCCCAGCCGTGCGCGAAGTCCAGCGTCGCGTCCACTTCATCCAAAACGGCGGGTCCGTATCGCTCTTCCAGTCCACGATTCCCCCACACCGATAGCGACCAGTCGGACAGCGCGATCCACGCCGACGGCTGAGCGACCGCCCGATCGTTGCAGACCATTCCCCGCCATAGATAGCGCGAGTTTATATCCAGATCGCTGCCATAGCTCAAGGCCGGACCGGAATTCTCTTCTTCGGGCGGGAACGAAGCGGCTGCAGGAATCGTGCAGATGCTCAGGGGTAGGGTGAAAAGAGCCACCCAGATAACGTGGGAATAGCACTTTTTCAAGCGATGGATGTTCTTGACGGTTTCACCCATATTCGAACCAGTCCGTTATCCATGTTTTTACAAAGATTTAAGAATTGCGCTCTCGGTCAGGCTTCCAGGGTACGAGAATTCATGGCAACCAACATGCCAGATGGGAACCACAGCCTCACAGCGGCGTTGGCAAAGAGAAGAACCATCCCCACAAGAGACACACCATGCGAAAAGTCGTTTTATCTCTAACCGGCCTCGCCCTCCTGCTGGGCGGCTGCCTGACCGTTTCGCTTCAACCGCTGTACACAGACAAGGATATCGTCTTCGAGCCGCTGATGATCGGCCGCTGGGGAGACCCCGATGACGACCGCAAAGAGCAGTGGGTGTTCGAAGACGCGGGCGACGATTCCTACACGGTAACGCTTCAGGAAGACGGCACGGCCAAGGCGGCGTTCGAAGGGCGGCTGCTCCGGCTGGGGGATCACTTGTTTCTCGATCTGTTTCCCAAGCCCTCCGGCGGGAACGATGGTTTCTACAACAGCCATCTTGTCCCCGCGCATTCCATCTGGCGGGTCGAGATTTCCAAGGGATCGCTGCGGCTGGCGATCATGAAGCGCGACTGGCTGGAGCTGGAAATGCGCGAAGGCCGTTTGAACCTTCCCCATGAAGACCGCAAGGAGGCTCTCGTGCTGACCGCTTCCACGCCCGAGCTTCAGAACCTTGTCCGTTCCCATCTGGAGGAATGCTTCGAGTGGACTGATCCTCTTCTGCAGATGCCATAGCCCTCGGACATTCCCGATATCCCGGCCGGAAGGTAATCCTACCTTCCGGCTCTTGTTTTTCAGGGGATTGACAGCTCCCGAGGCAACCTTCTCGATGCCCGGTTTTGCGCTTGTGAAACTATGGTACAATTTTACAAAATAAATTGTTGGAACAAGACCTTTTTTGTATAGTATAAAGAGTGAATCTGGGAAGAAAGTGGAAGTGTCCGATGGATGGGACTTGGAATCGCTGGTTTGAGCAGAAATAAGACTGCTCCGTGCGGCCGGCGCGGCGATCGGGTGTGATAGGTCGCGAGACCGTTGTTTTCCTATCGAGTTTGGTTTTTCAACGCATGTTCACAAGAAGAGGACAATGGAAGGAACCGGACATGAGCCAAAGCATGAAAGCTGTTTTGTTGTTGGTGATCGCTGCCGCATCGGGAGGACATCTTTGGGCGGCACAGCATACCGTCACGGTCCAGAATTTCTCGTTCGATCCGGCGAATCTTTCGATAGCGCACGGCGACACGGTGATCTGGCAATGCACCAGTGGATTCCACAACGTGCATCATTTGGGGACTCCCAGTTTATTCGGAAACACCGCCGCAAGCTCGCCCTGGACCTATATGTTCGCGTTCAGCGACATTGGCGACAGCGTCTTTCACTATGATTGTGAAATCCACCCGGCTATGATGCAGGGCACGGTTACGGTGCTGCCCTTGTCCGCACCCGAGCCGCGAACGCCAGCCTCCGGGACGTCCCACTCGCTCGGTCAGAACTATCCGAATCCGTTCAACCCAACCACGAGTCTCGTCTTCGATCTGAGCGAACCGGGGCATGCCCGTCTCGCCGTCTTTAACGTGCTGGGTGAGCAGGTGGCGGTGCTGGCGGAAGGCGAGTTCACCGCCGGGCGGCACGAGTTCGCTTTCGATGGCACCGGTCTCGCGTCGGGAGTTTATATCTATCGGCTGGAAACCAACGGCCGAGTCGCCGAGAAAAAGATGGTGATGATGAAGTAGATGCGATGGATGTGCTTGCCGAGGCGGCTCGGCGGTCTTTGCGAAGGGCGAACGTGGAAGCGTTCGCCCTTTGTCGTATCATGGATTTATTTCCCCCCACTCCGTGGGGGAGTGAAGGAGAGTTTTCCGTTGTCATTCTGGACACCGCGCGACCCCACACGCCGGAGCGTGTGGGCTAGTGCCGGTTCTTGAAAGGTCGTGTCGTTGTTGCCGCGGCCGCCGCCGCATCCTTAGCGCGAAAACCTTCTTGGAAGCAGCACCAGTGGGTGAAGGAGCGCGGGCGTCCGGAACCTCGATTCACCTGAACTCCCCCATCTAACTTCCCCCACAAAGTGGGGGAAGAAAAAGAACAGAAATCTCCTCTCCTCTTCCTCCCCACTCCGTGGGGGGATCAAGGGGAGGCTCTGGTTTTTTATTTCCATGAATTCTGTTATATTGATAACAGAGGCTCCGGCCCAGTTGCTGCCATGTCCGGTCAGGAGACCGACAGCGGCGGAAGAATCACCACCCACAACCCCGCCATGCGCTACGTCAGCGTCTATCGTCACTCGCGTTCGCTGCGCGCCGCTTTCACCGCGATTCAGGTGATGGTGTTGCTCGCGCCGGTGGCGATGATCGCGTTCACGGTGATGATCCTGCGCAGCACCGGGCTGGGCTGGGACGCGCTGCCGGCGAAGGTCTGGTGGATGCTGGCCGCCATGCTCACGCTGAGTCTCTTGGTGTACGTGCTGCTGCGGTCGTTTTTCCAGCGGCATCTGTCGCTGACGGTGGACGTCGGTGACGAGGGAATTCATCACGTGGCTCCGCCGCCCGCGCGAATGATTCTCTGGCGGGACGTGCTGCTCGTTCGCCGCGTACCCTATGGCAGGGGCGTGGCCGCGCTGCAGCTGCGCACCCGCGATCAGCGCTACACGTTTTCGCCGCAACTCGTGCCCGAGTCGCCCGCGGCTCCGCGGCTGCGCGTCGGCGCGCGCGGCCAGTTCTGGGAATATCCCGACGGCAACATCGAGCCGTTCGATCTTGAACACAGCTATGGTTTTCGTCTGGTTATGGAGCACCGGCCCGATTTGCTGACGGCATGATTTCACTTTCCGGTTTTCGCAAATGAAAATTTCCGCACTTCGGTTTCTTTTCACGGCCTTGGTTTTTCTGCCGCTGATCCCGTCGTTTGCCGAAGAACCTCCCGCGCCGCTGGAAATTCTGGCAACGAACACGATCATCGCCGACGTGGCGCGGCAGGTCGGAGGCGAATACGTCCGGGTGGAATCGCTGCTCGCGCCCGACACCGATCCGCACAGCTTTCAGCCCGCGCCGTCCGACGTCTCGCGCATCGTGTCTTGTGACGCGCTGCTGATGAACGGACTCGGTCTCGAGCAATCGCTGGCGACGCTGATCGCGAATTCCGGCAGCCGCGCCGTGATGGTCGAGCTGTCGGCGGGACTCCCCGCGCGCCGCCTCGGACGCGATTATGACGGTCATCACGACCACGACCACGGTGATTTCGATCCGCACGTGTGGTTCGATCCGAATCTGGTTATGCTGTGGGCCGGGAAAATCGCGGACGCGCTCGCCGGACTGGACTCGCTCCACGCCGGAGTTTTTTACGACAACGCCGAGCGCTATCGCGCCCAGCTCGTCGAGCTTGACGCGTGGATCCGTGCGCAGGTGGAAACCATTCCGCCCGGGCGGCGCAAACTGGTCAGCGATCACGATCAGTTTGGCTATTTTTGCGACCGCTACGGATTGGAAAGCGCCGGCGCGGTCATTCCCGGATTCAGCACGCTCAGCGAGCCTTCGGCGCGCGAACTGGCCGCGCTTGAAGACGCGATCCGCGCGCAGAAAGTGACCGCCGTGTTCGTCGGCAATACGGTCAGTCCCGTGCTCGCCAAGCGCGTCGCCGACGACACCGGAGCTCGGCTGATCACGCTCTATACGGGGTCGCTGACCAGCGCGGACGGCGCGGCTCCGACCTACCTTGCGTTCATGCGCCACGACGTCGCGACCATCGTGGATGCGCTGAAGTGACTGGCGCCGCTTTATGTCCACTTTTTTGCAAAAACTGAGCCGCACCGTCGGCCACCACTTCAGCCCGCACGTGCATGGCGCTCCGATTCTGCGCCTGCGCGATGTGCGCGTCGAGTACGAGCAAACGGTCGCACTGGACAACGTCTCGTTCGAGATTCAGCGCGGCGACCGGGTGGCGGTGGTCGGCCCCAACGGCGCGGGCAAGAGCACGCTGTTCAAAGTGATCGCGGGAGTGGAGCGGGCGAGCGCGGGAACGGTGGAAATATTCGGCAACGAACCGGAAGGACACATCTGCATCGGCTACGTTCCGCAGCGCAGTCAGATTGACTGGAATTTTCCTGTGAACGTCGCCGACATGGTGATGATGGGACGGGTAAGCAAGATCGGACTGTTCCGTCAGCCGCGGCGCGAGGATCGTGAACACGTGCGGCGCGCGCTGGAACAGGTCGGACTGACCGATCTGGCGAAGCGGCGGATCAACCGGCTCTCGGGCGGGCAGCAGCAGCGGATTTTTATCGCCCGCGCGCTGGCCCAGGAGGCGGAACTCTTGCTGCTCGACGAGCCGTTCATGGGTCTCGACGCCGCCGCGCAGCAGAGTATTTTCGAGATTCTCGAACGACTTGGAACGCGCGGCGTGACGATTCTGGTTTCGCTGCACGATCTCAATATGGCATCGAAGCATTTCGGGAAAGTCATGCTGCTGCGCTCGCGGCTGCTCGGATACGGCGCGGCGGCCGGCGTGATTACGGCAGAGCATCTTGTCGCCGCTTACGGAGCGCATCTGCACATGGTGAAAACCGCGGACGGAGCGCTGATGGTAAGCGATACTCACTGCGAAGGCTGCGAGTAGCCGAATAATTTCCCGCCGCCGAGCCGGGTCAGCGCAGGAAATTCATTCGGAGTTGAAAGGTTGTTCCGCGCGTAACCCGGCCGGAATCTCCGCTCTGCCGAAACATTATCACACACCATCCACTCATGTTTGACCTTCTGCTCGAACCGCTTCGTTACCCCTTCATGCTGCGCGGCCTGTGCGCGGCGGCGACGGTCGGCGTGGTCTGCGCGGTGGTGGGATCGTTCGTGGTGCTGCGCGGTCTCGCGTTCTACGGCGACGCGCTCGCGCACACGATTCTGCCCGGCGTGGCGGTGGGCTATCTGATCGGCGGCGGCGCGCGCAAACCGCTCTTCTGGTGGGCGATGCTGGCGGCGCTGGCCAGCGCGCTGGGCATCGGTTTCATCGCCCGCTCGACACGGCTCAAGGAGGACACGGCGGTGGGGATCGTGTTCGCAGGGATGTTCGCGCTGGGAATTGCGGTGATCTCGTCCGTGCGGAACTACGCGGTGGACCTGACGCACTTCCTGTTCGGCGATATTCTCGGAGTGGCGGCGGCGGACCTGTGGTTAATTGGGATTTTCGGAGCCGCTATCGTGCTCGTGGTGCTCGCGCTCTATAAGGAATTCCTGCTCGTGTCGTTTGACCCGGTGCTGGCGGCTACGCTGCGGCTGCCCGCCAAGCTGATTGACTTTCTGCTGCTCGTATTGATCGCGATGGCGATTGTGGTCTCGCTGCAGACGGTGGGGATCGCGCTGATGGTGGCGATGTTGGTGACTCCCGCGGCCACGGCCTATCTGCTTACGCAGCGGCTGCCGGCGATGATGGCGCTGGCCTCGCTGCTCGCGGTGCTGTCGGGTGTCATCGGATTATACGTATCGTTCTTCGCGGGGATCGCATCCGGAGCGGCGATTGTCCTCGTCACTACGGCGTTTTTTGGACTGGCATGGCTCGTGCGAACGATTGCCGGACGATAGATTGCGGCAGGGACGCAGTCCCTGCTCGGCGAAATGGTATTCCACAACAATCCCCCGGTCAAAGACCGGGGGATTGTGCATGACGTTGCGGCCAAGTGCCGCGATCAACCGGCCCCAACGAAACACACAGCCGTGTGAAGCTGCCGACGGGCAAGGAAATCGGCGGCGGATGCGGATGATGCCGGATGTCCGTTCGCCCGCTGGCAAATGAATACACCGAACAGGAGAAAAATGAGCAACAGGGCAAGCAGCAGATAGGAAATGTTTTTCACCGTCCTGCGATCCACGACCTTCACCACGATGAAGACGACGATCGCCAACAGGCAGAGAATGAGCCAGATCATCAGCGTTTCTGCTTGCCGCAGATTTCGCAGGTGGTCTTGATCTTAAGGCTCTGCTCACCGCAGAAGGGACAAATCTCCCAATCGCTGCCCGAACTCGCGCTCGCTGCGCCGGCGGCGGTTCCCGCGACACTGACGGTCGAGTTGCGCGCCGACAGGCTGGACTGAATCTCCTCGAGCAGCGAGACCATTTTGTTGATCTTCCAGTACCAGCACATGAGTTCCCGCAGAATCAGGAACACGACAAAAAGAATGACCAGTACAACCAGCACACCGCCAATCAAATTGCCCATGATCGCTCCTCTCAATGTCGGTTAGTTGGTGAAGTAGTCCTTGCGACGCACCAGATAATAGACGATGTAGCCAAGCACGGCGATGGTGAGAAGTCCCGTCAGAGAACCGCCCACTGTAATCAGCGAACTGAGGATGACGAATCCCGCCAGCCAGAGGAAGATGCGCCGCGCCTGCGCCTTCTGTTTCAGAAATCCGAGACCACAATAGAGAGCCAGTCCGCCGAGGATCAACATCACCAGCCCATTGACGACGTCGGGAATTCTGATGCCTAGTATCACTGAACATCCGAAATGTCTCCGAAACAACATCCCGATTGCGCTGATCAGAATTTGAGCCGCGCCGAGCAATGTCAGCGCGGCAATGACGGTCACGCCGATGGGACGCTGGGGCGTGCCGATGGTGGCATGACAGTGTTTGCAGACGACCGCGCTATCTGCGATCTCCTTACCGCACTTGGGACATAGGGCCATGCTACTCCTCCCTGCACTTGTATAAGATGGATGAATGTCTCATAATATGGCAGTTTATCCGAAAAGTCAAGGGTATCAGCCATCACGGCGAAAATATTCCCTCCGATGCGCAATGGGGATGATTATTCATTTCATTCTCCAGATTGTCGCATTTTCTGCAGATCGCGAACTACTCTACGAGACATAGAAAAGGCGCGATGAATCGCGCCCAATGGATTTTCGATGCCAGAACGCGGGCACGGCATGCCGTGCCCCTACGCGTAAACTCCCTCTTCGTCTATGCCGTTTTTTCGATGCGGCGCACGCCGAGCGTGATCGCCAAATTGGTGAGGAGGATGACCAGCACAGAGACGGTCACGAAATCCTGCGTGCCAGAGAGTCCGTAGGCGGCGGGCAGCGTGGCCAAGACGGCGGTGGCCAGACCGCGCGGCATAAACAGGAACAGCACCCGCGCGCCGTGCCAGCTCTGCGGATCCTGCCGCTGTAAAAAGCTGAACTTCACCGCCGCCGCCCGCGCCGCCAGCACCACCACGTAGATCGCCACGCCTTCGAGCAGCAGCCGCGGCGTGAGGTGACGGAAATCGAATAGCATTCCGAGAAAAACAAAGAAGAAAGTGCGGACGAGAAACGTGAGTTCGGCATGGAAACGCTTGATGTCCGCGCCACCCAGTTCATTGGTGATGAACTCACGATTGAAGTGGGGAAAGATCCGCGCGATGATCTTCGGCCCGTTGCAAAACGTGAGCGCGAACACGAACACGCCGAACACGCCCGAACTGTGCAGCGCTTCGCTCACGGAATAGATCATGAGCATACCGGCAAAGGTCATGAGATAGAGCAGCGGCTGGCCGGACAGTTTTTTCAGCACCCACATCCATGCCAGTCCCGCGCCGATGCCCACCACCAGTGCGCCGGTGAGCGAGGCGAAAATCACCGGCCCGATCGCGTCCACCATCTCCGCGCCGCCGCGCACGAGCTGCAGTACCGTCACCGTGAACAGCACCGCCACCGCGTCGGAGAGCGAACTTTCAAGCTCGAGAATCGTTCTCACCGCCGGATCGGTTTTCACTTCGCGGATCAGCGGAATCACGATGGCCGCGCTGGTGCAGGCTACGGCCGAAGCGAGCAGCGCCGCGTGCAGCGGCGGACGACCGAACACGAAATGCGTGAGAACGAAGATCAGGGCGAACGACAACAGAAACGACAGCGCGAGCAGTTTCAGCGTCTGCCGCCAACTGCGCAGCATGTTTTCGAAATCGAGATGGAGTCCGCCTTCGAATAATATTACCAGCAGCGCAAAGGCTCCGAAATAGGGCGCGGCGACGTGGACGATTTCAATGTCCACGTGCAGCACCATGCGCAAGATCAAGCCGGCGGCAATGAGCAAGAGCGCATCGGGAATGCGCGTCAGCCGGAACATCCAGCTCCCGGCAAAGCCGAGGCAGATAACGGCGGCGATCAGAAAAAAAAGAATGAATGGAGTCACGGGGCCTCCAACTCGAAATCGCGGGGCGATGAATCGGCGGTTACAGATTCATCAGTTCGGTTCGCGGATAGTAATGATTCAAGATACTCTCGACGTTCCAGCCTGCGCGGGCCATGGCGGCGGCTCCGAGTTGGCAGAGACCCACGCCGTGACCCCAGCCGCCGCCGGAAAGGATGATCCGATCGGCGCGCTCGTCCACAACGAAAAATGACGACGGCAGATGCGATTTCGAAAGCGCGCGGCGGATATTGAGTTCGCCGTAGATATGCTGCGTTCCCGCTTCGCCGACGATTTCCAGAATTAAAATTCTTCCCGACTTGCCACGGCGAATCGCGTTGAGTTCTTGCACACGGCCAACATCGTGACCGGTTTTCTCGGCAATCAAATCGCCCAACTCCTTCCTCGTGTATTCGAAAGTCCAACGGAAGAGCGGATCTTTATCCCACGGATCGGGATAGGGATGAAGTCGCGGATTGCACCACGCGGGCGAATCACTCTTCAAAAATTCTCGCGCGCTGTCTTCACGGGAGAGATCGGGAACGGAGAACTCCCCGCAGGCGCGCACTGTAAAATAGTCCGGGCCTTCACCGCCCCACGCCGCTTCGTAGCGCTCGGACACGCCGCCGCACGATTTCGCGTAGCGGGCGTCCACCACGCGAGGAAGCGATGAACGATGAACGATGAACGATGAAGCATCGTTCGGTAGCGCCGCACGGCTATGCGCTCCAGTCTCCCTCCACTTTGTGGGGGGATTAAGGGGGGTAGACAAGGGAGAAACGAGAATTATTCCGGATGACTCTCGAATCGGAGCGACGACGGCGTCTGCTTCGCGTAAAATTCCCTGATAGCATTGACAGTGATCGTCATGGCAGAGATCAAAGCCGTCGGCGAAGTGGTGGCGGTTCGCGGTGGCGAGCACGGTCGAGCGCGCGGCGATGGCCTGCGCCTGCGAAAACGCGGCGGGCAGATCGCTGCGCATTTCGCTGCCGACCGCGCTTTCGAGATAGCTTTCGAGTTCGAGCCGGTTCACGGCGGAGAGTCCCGCGCCGCCCGGATGAAATAGCCGCAGGCTTCCGCGATAGTCGAGCGATTCCTTGCGCTGCCAGTGAAAGCCGCGGCCGATGGGAACGTCGTGCAGGCGAAAGAAACTCTCGGGCGAAAGCGGCGTCGTCCAGATTTCGAGCGCGCGGCCCGAAAAACTTCCGAAGCGAAACTCGAACGGTAAATCAGGCACGGCGCGGTCGAGCCGCACGAGCGCGAGACCCAGCGGATCCAGGCCCGGCATGGCGCGCAGCTCGTCGAGAGTTTTTTCCGCGTCACTCAGCGAGTCGAGCTTCACGATCGGCCACCACACGCGAATATCGAATTGTTGCCCGCCGCTCTCCCACGTTCGTCCGGCTTCCACGATGTCCACGTCGAATTTTTGCGCAAGTTCTTTCGGTTCGCTGAGAGTCCTTTCGGCGTGCGCGGGCGAAAGCGACTCGCAAAGGCGGATCGCATAGTCGTGCTGCCGTCGTCCCGGTTCGGAGAAAGCCTCGAAGGCTCCGGCGGTTTCGTCGAGGGTCAGAAAGCGGCAGCAATCCACGCGGCAGCGCACGAGAAATTCACCCGCGAATTCGCCGCGAATCGCCGGTTCATCCCACAAGAGGCCGATGTGAACTTCGAGAGACATTGAAGAGAAGATTTAAAACTTCAAACTTAAAACTTGGAATTCTGTCTCCCTCCACCTCGTGGGGGGATGAAGGGGTTCTATTCCCCTGCATTTAATCTTTGAGCAGCTTCTTTATTGCGATTGCGTGCCAAAAAGAATCACTTGAATATCTGCATCATCCACTGCATGTTTCTTCTTGTACACTTCATTGCGTACCGTCCTACAAACGCTTATTAATGCATTTGCCGCATTGGGATCACTCATCTTCATGGATGTTCGTTCTAACGATGCAAGTGCTTGAACAACGCTTGGTGATCCATATACACACAACTTGACCTTTGCTTCCGTCTGAAGAGAAAGTGCCTCTAACTGCTCTGATAAATCCTCAGACTGAACAGCAAACTTCGCACGTGCGATCCCCTCAACAAAATCACTAAATGCACTTGCTATAAGCTCCGCATTACGCTTCTGCCTCTCCATTTTCTGAGCGAAAACCGCCTGCATCAATGTCCCGACAAGAAATCCTACCACTGGACCAAGAACGGAAATCACAATGATCAGAACCTGCGTGTCCATGACTTTTCCTTTCACAAATCAAACATGGGCGGGTTGCGCTTCGCTTAACCCGCCCCTACAGCATTATGCTAAATTTTACGACATTGCAAACGCGGCGACGGCGGCGGCGGTGACGAGGTTCAGGCTCTCGGCCGGCCCGCGAGGTTCGAGAGTCAGGCGGTGCGTGCAGAGCGCGGCAAGTTCGTCGGATAGACCGCGCGTTTCGTGGCCGAGAACCAAGAGCGTCGGCGGTTTCAGATTCATGCTCTTTGTCAATGGCTCGCCGCCATGCGAGACCAGCGCGACGGACACGCCTTTCCACTCGCGGATCACATTCTGCAGATCGCAATCCGCGCGTACCGGTTGATGAAAGAGCGAACCCATGCTGCCGCGCACGACCTTGCCGATCCAGATTTCCGCCGAATCTTGGCCGAGGAAGAGTTCGCCCGCGCCGAAAAAATCCGCCACGCGAATGAGCGCGCCGCAATTGCCGGGATCGGAGACCTGCTCGCAGGCAATACAGAGTATCGACTCGCGGGCCGGCAGCGAAAACGTGCGCGCGACGGCGAGAATCCCTTGACTGCTCTCGACCTTCGAGAAGCGACTGAAACTCTCCGTGTTCAGAGCATAGAGCGGAATTCGGGAAAGCTCTTTACGCGCGCGCCACGAATCAAACTCGCTTTTCAACACAAGCGCGGCTTCGATCGGCACGCGCGAGCGCAGAGCTTCGAGAACGCAGACGGTTCCTTCGACGAGAAACTGCCCGCGCTCGCGGCGGAATTTTTTTTGAGTCAGCCGCGCCCATTCGGAGAGTTCGCGGCGGGTGGGGGAGAGAGGGTCGGTCATGGGGAAGAAAACTTCAAACGTAAAACTGAAAATGAAAATCACTTGGCAACACGCTCCCGCGTGTTGCTCACTTTTCAGTAGTATCACACGACCCGACACGCGGGAGCGTGTCGGCTAGTGGCTAAATGAATTCTATGGCTCTCTTCGGTATCCAGCCATGCTCGCCGGAATCGGTGGTGCAAAGTAGCCAGCCGGATTCTTCGCATTCAACAGAGAGGATATCTCCTTCGTTCACGGTCAATTCTCGCGCATCATAATCACGCAGAAGTATGGCATGATCGCCGTGAATTTCAAGATAAGATTCGGGAGTCCAACTGCTCTTGCCGCGCGGATCGGTGCACCAAATCCAGCCGGGAAATTCGTCGTCGTGTTTGCCGAGCGCGAGCGCCTCGCCTTTGGAAGCGCAAAGCGGATCGGAGCAAGAAGCA
The DNA here is from genome assembly GCA_028711875.1 of bacterium. GTDB lineage: Bacteria > Electryoneota > RPQS01 > RPQS01 > RPQS01 > JAHJDG01. The sequence continues at coordinate 17,591 of JAQTRJ010000007.1, forward strand.
GTGTAAGATTCGACAACGCGGATTCTGCCACGCTCCTCTTTCATCCTTCATCCTTTCCGAATCCCCTTAATCCCCCCACAGAGTGGAGGGAGACCAGAGCGCACGCAGTGCAGCGCTACGCATGAGTCTTAAGAAATCCCGATTTCCATAAGCCGACGGCGCCGCCGATGGTGACGAGATACCAGAACGCCGCGGCGGGAGCGTTCAGCAGAACGGTGTAGCCAATGGCGAGCGTGAGCCCGACAACGAGCATCACCCCCCACAGCCAGCCGGCGAGTGGTCGCGCAATTCGCTCGGGAGTCGGAGTAACCTGTCCCTGCGCGCGTGAATATTTTCTAACCACCTCCCACACACCGACGGGCCGGGTGCGACGATAGAAATCGGCGAGCGCGTTCATCCGCGCGGGTCTGGTCAGAACCGTGACGAGAATCGACACCGCCGCCGAGCCGCAGCTGATGATGAGCAGCCG
>JAQTRJ010000008.1 GCA_028711875.1 bacterium
GGATGCACGCCCTCGCCGCTCTTCTTGAATAGAATCACCGAAAACGCCCACACCACCGCCGTGGCCAGAGCGAGAATCTCACCGAGATAGGGAAGGTGCTGCATGAAATGATGATTTTATGGAGCGCCGCATGGGTATGCGCCGTTCCACTCGCACCGTGTAGAGTTGCGGGTCGGCTGCCAGCAGCCGACACCGCAGGAAAAATTCCGTCCGGAAAATTCCGAGTTCTCAGCCGCGGTTTTCGTAAATGGCGATCGCTTCAGGCAAGTGTTTCTCCAGCTCGGAAATGCGGCGCGTGTCCAGCGGATGCGTGGAGAGCCATTCGGGGGTACTGCCGCCCTGTTGATCGCTCCACGCCTTGAACCGCTGCCAAAACGCCACCGCTTCGCGCGGATCGTAGCCGGCCTTCGCCATGTACATCAATCCCATCTGATCCGCTTCAAGCTCGTGTTTACGGCTGTAGGGAAGGATCACGCCGACGGTCGCGCCCACGCCGTACGCCGTCATCGCCAGCTCGCGCGTTTGTTCCGGCTTGTTCTGAAGCGCCACGGACAGCGCCACGCCGCCCAGCTCGGCCACCAGCGCCTGACTCATCCGCTCGCCACCATGCCGCGCCGCCGCGTGCGCGATTTCATGGCCGATCACCGTCGCGAGTCCGGCGTCGCTTTGCGTGAGCGGCAGAATTCCCGAATACACGCCGACCTTCCCGCCGGGAAGACAAAAAGCGTTGGGCGTCTCGTCCGCCTGAAACAGCACGAATTCCCACTCGGCCTGCGGCAAATGCACGTGCGCGGCAATCCGTTCGCCGACGGCGCGCACCTGCGCGGTTTTCGTCGCGTCATTGGATTGCGGAGTTTCGTTCTTGATCTGCGCAAACGAGTCGAAGCCGAGCTGCGTCTCCTCCTGCACCGAAACGAGCATCAACCCCTTGCGGCCCGTCTGCGGATTGGTGTAACAAGCGGCGACGGCGATCAGAAGCGCCGGCAGTCCCGCTGCGATAAAACGAACGCTGCGACGTCGCATAGATAGTCTCCCCGGTTAGGTATCGAATCACAAACGATCAGGCGTGCTTGACGCTCACGGCCACTCCGTCTCCGATCGGCAGCCACGTCGTGCGCAGCAGGGGATGCCCGCGCAGACGGCGGTTGTAACGCTCGATGGCCTCGGCCCATCCCCGCACGCGCTCGGGAATCTTCATCACGGGAAACAACACGTCGTCGGACACCAGCAGCCCGCCCTTGTCCAGCCGTTCGAGCAGCGGATCGAGCAACGGCTCGTAGAGTTCCTTGTGTCCGTCCTGCAGAATCAGCCCGAAGGAACCCGTCAGCGTCATGACCAGTTCGCGCGCGTCGCCTTCGAGCACGGATACCGTGGCTTCCAACCCGAGCCGTGCGACGTTGCGGCGCGCCGCGTCGGCCAGATCGCCGCGGATTTCCATCGTGACCACCGTACCGCCATAGGCCGCCGCCGCCATCCCCATGACGCAGGCGGCGTAACCGCATGACGTTCCGATCTCGAGAATCCGCGGCGGCTCGGCGGCGCGAATCAAGACATCGAGCAGCGCGGCCGCCTGTGGCCCGACCGTCGGTTGAACCTGCACACCGCTTGGCGGCTCGATTCCCGCGAGCACATCGGAGAGCGGCGCGTGCAAACCGCCCAGATAGCCGTGCGCCTTCGCCCAATCGAACGACGGTTCATCCATCGCGGTTACTCCACCGGCCTAAGCGACCAGTATGTTCCGTCCAGATAGACCAATTGCTCCTCGGGAAACAGGTCCGGTCGCGGCGACGTCGTCGAGCTGCGGGCGCATCCGTGCACACCTACAACCTCGGCGATAAACGCCGCGTGCGTGCCGAGTTCGTGGGTGTGGCGAACGCGGCAGGCCAGCGCCAGCGGAAACTCGGCAATCATCGGCGCGCGCTCAAGCGGCGGGCAAGCCGCGGCGGTGAGGCCGAGATCATCGAACTTGCGCGCGCTCCGTCCCGACACGCTACCACAGTGAATCACCGCCGGAAGGTCCGCGGCGCGTGGAACGTTGACGGTGAACTCGCCGCTCTCCTGAATCAAATGATAGCTGAAGCGGCTGCCGCGCACGGCCAGACTGACCATCGGCGGCTCCGAACAGACCGTCCCGAACCACGAACAGGTAATCAGGTTCGGCGCGGCTAGCGTTCCGCAGCCGATGAGCACTACCGGCGCGGGGTAAGCGTGAACAAAGGGCGGGAATTGTGTTTTCATCTGTCTCGGCTTTGTGTCCGGCCATGGGAAACGGGCGCGACGTGGTGGAATATAGCGAGTTCCGGCTGAATTCGCAACGAGCCGACAGACCGACTGCAAATCGTGTCGGATCAGCCAGTTGATTTTCGGGGAGAAGAATCGTAGATTATTCGTTTAATACGTACCACTGGGCAACTACAGGCGGCATCGAGAGGAACGCGACAGCTTGCGGCAATTCCTGAAAAGCGCTACCGGTTTGGTCGGACTGGGACTCTTCGCCTACCTGTTCATCTTCTTTGTCTGGGACGGCACGAAAATCGCCAGCTGGCAGAGGTCGGGCAGCGCCCGGTCACGGATCACCCTGACCGAAGACAGCGTGGTGGTGTTCCAGCAAGTGGACTCCGCCGACTTCGCCGCCCCCCCCATTCCCCGGCCCGGCGACACGCTGCTTGCCATCGCCGACAGCGCCGCCAGCCGCGACAGTTGGGTCGCAAACTTCTCCAGCCCCGGCCAGCCCTGGCGGGACGTGGCGATTTCCTTCGTACAGAACGGCGACACCCTCGCCGCCGATCTTCGAAGCCGCCCGCCGCGCATCTCCTCCGCCTATCTGATTATCCTGCTTCAGTGCCTGCGCTTTCTGATCACGTTCCTCTATGTGCTGGTGGCGCTGTGGGCGTTCTTTAAACGTCCCGATTCCGCGGCGGTGCGCGTGCTCGCGCTGTTCTGCTTCGCCATGGCCGCGCTCATGATTTCCAGCGTCACCATTCTGCCCGCCCGCTATGCGTCGTTCGAAATTCCGCTCGAAAATCTGATCCGCGAGACGCTGGATTTCTTCTCATCGCTGTTCGGCTCGTTCTGGGTTCATCTGGCGTTTCTGTTCCCCCATCCCATCGCGCTGATGAAACGGCGCCCGGCGCTGGCGCATAGCCTCTGCTATCTGCCGGTGGCGCTGGTGCTCGCGGCTTACAGCGTGGTGCGGATCACCGGCACGGCGGTGGACCTGACCATCCCGATCGTGCTGCTGTTCGGATCGCAGGTCTTCGGCGGGCTGGCGATTCTCATGATTAAGCATCTGCGGGCCGTCAGTTCGCTCGAGCGCCGGCAGACGCGATTGGTGATCTGGGGATCGGGCTTCGGACTGGCCGTGCTGATTGCGCTGATCGTGGTCGCCACGGTCTTTCAGGAATGGTTTCAGGTCAATTCGCAGAGCCTGCTGGTCTCGATCAACGCCGCCTTCGCCGCGCTGCTGCTGTCTCCGATTTCCTTCGCCTATGCTTTCGGCCGCTACCGTCTGCTCGAAGTCGAGGCGCGGCTCCGCCGCGGCACGCGCTACGTGCTGGGCACGGTGCTGCTCGTGGCGGGCATGACGGCGGTCGGCTTCGCGCTCGGCACGTTCGCAAGGCAGAATTTCGGCGAGAAAGGCGGCACACTGGCCGTGCTGGTGGCGATGCTCGCCGCCATCGGCGTCTTCCCGCTCGTGCGCACGGCGCGCCGCTATCTCGAACGGCAGCTCTATCCCGAACGGCAGCGGCTGCGCGGCATGTTCCGCGATTTTCTCGAACAGGCCTTCACCGTCACCGACAGCCGCGCTTTCTGGCAGCAGATCGAAGAGCGCTTCGAAGAAGGACTTTCCGTGCGCGGTGTGTTCCCCGTCGTGCGATCGCAGGAGGACGGACGGCTTCTGCTCTGCCGCAATCGCGAGGTCACGCCGTTCGTTTCCGACAGTCTGCTCATCGAGCACTTGCAGCGCATGAGGCAGCCGCTGATGGTGGATGAAGCGCTGGCCAGCTCGCGCGTCCCCCTGTCGCTCGAAGAGTCCGTGTGGCTGACCGAACGCCGCATCGTGCTCGTCGTGCCGCTCATCACTCACGCCGGGATCATCGGATTTCTCGGACTCGGTCCGAAACGCGAACAGGACGACTACGCCGCCGAAGAGCTGCACATTCTGGGATCGCTCGCTTCGCAGGTCGCGCTGGCCAGCGAGAACATCCGGCTGATCGAGGAGAACGTCGGCAAGCGGCGGCTCGAAGAGCAGCTCGAAATGGCGCGGCGCATCCAATACAAATTTCTGCCCACCGATATTCCGCCGACCCCCGCGCTCGACATCGCCGCCCGCAGCCGCTTCTGTCTTGAAGTGGCCGGCGATTACTACGACATCATCCCGCTGGAAACCGGAGAAACCGTGCTCGCCGTGGGCGACGTGTCCGGGAAGGGCGCGGGCGCGGCGCTGCTCATGGCCAACTTGCAGGCCTCGCTGCGCACGGCCGTGGGAATGGGTGTGCCGCTGCGGGACGTGGTCTCGCGCATCAACGACTTGACGCACCGCAACACACCGCCCGAGGAATACATCACCTTTTTCGTCGGCGTGTACGACCCGCAGAGCCGCCGTTTCCGCTACGTGAATGCCGGACACAATCCCCCACTCCTCCGCCGCGCGAATGGCCTGATCGAAACGCTCGACGTGGGCGGATTGCTGCTCGGCGTGATTCCCGGCGTCACGTACGAACAGGGTGAGGTCGCGTTCGCCCCGCGCGATCTGCTGCTGCTCTACACCGACGGCGTGAGCGAAGCCATGAACGCGCAGGACGAGGAATTCGGCGAAGCGCGCATCCGGCAAATTCTCCAGCGCGCCGATTCCCAGCCGACCGAGCGCATCCTCACTTCCCTCGAAGAGGAAGTCATTCGCCATCGCAGCCTCACCACCTTCGAGGACGATTTCACGCTCCTGCTGGCGCGCGCCAAATAAAAAAGGGGCGCGATCAATCGGTCCCTTTCTTCTCGCCCCGTCCCGGTGGTGACTCTCCAGAGTCACCCCTATCTCGCTCCGGAATCACCCCATTTTCACTCGCGACATCTTGGCTTCTCGGTTTATTGATTTCTTGGTTTCTCGGTTCCCTATTCCCCGGTGGTGACTCTCCAGAGTCACCCCTATCTCACTCCGGAATCACCCCGTTTTCACTCGCGATATTTTGGCTTCTCGGCTTCTCGCTTTCTCGCTTTTTTCCTCATTCATATCGCAGCGCTTCAATCGGATCGAGCAGCGACGCCTTCCGCGCGGGATAGAAGCCGAAGAAAATTCCCACCACTCCCGAAAAACCCACCGCCACCAGCGCCGCCATCGGAGAAATCGCCGTCGCCCACCCCGCCAGCTTGCTGATCGTGGCCGAGACCGCCACCCCGAGCACCACTCCCAGAATCCCTCCAATCGCCGCCAGCGCTACGGATTCCGTCAGGAACTGCAATAAAATGTCGCGCGGCCGCGCGCCGATCGCCATCCGCACTCCGATCTCCCGCGTCCGTTCGGTCACGCTCACCAGCATGATGTTCATGATCCCGATCCCACCCACGAGCAGCGACACGAACGCCACCGACGCCAGCAGCATACTCATCGTCTGCGACGACTCTTCCATCGCCTCCGAAATGTCGGCCTGCGTGCGAATGACAAAATCGTCGTCGTCGTTTCTCCCGATCCGGTGCCGCGCGCGCAGCACGTCGCTGATCTCCTCCTGCGCCTGCTCGACCGCGCTCCCGCTGACCGCCGAACCGATGACCATATTGATCCGCGTGTTCCCGCCCTGAAATTTCTTCGCCGCGGTGGACAGCGGAATGATCAGCAGATCGTCCTGATCCTGCCCCATCGCCGACTGTCCCTTCGCTCCCAACACTCCGATGACCTCGTACGGCAGGCGGCGAACGCGAATCACGCTGCCCACCGGATCGTTGCCCTCGAACAGATTGTCCACCACCGTCTGACCGACCACGCACACCTTGGCCGCGCCGCGCATGTCGGTCTCGTTGAACATCCGCCCGCTGGAAATCCCGTAGCTGCGAATGTCCACCCATTCCGGAGCGACGCCCCACATCTGCGTCGCCCAATTGGAATTTCCGAAAACCAGCTGCCCGCTCAGGCGAATGGTCGGGCTGATCGCTTTCACGCTCGGACACTGCGCGGCGATCGCCTCCGCGTCCTTCTCCGTCAGACTCTGCACCGATCCCCAGCTCGTGCGCGCGCCGCTGCGGCTGACGCTGCCCGAGAAAATCATGAACACGTTGTCGCCCAGCGCGGAAATCTGCGACTGCACGGAGTTGCGCGCGCCCGTGGTCATGCCGACCATGGATACCACCGCCGCCACGCCGATGATGATTCCCAGCGCGGTCAGCGCCGAGCGCATCTTGTTGCGCAGCAGCGCGCGAAAGCAGACCCGCAGCAGCACCAGAAAGCTCATGCGCCCTCCTCGCTCAGGATTCGCCCGTCGCGCAGAGTGATCCGGCGGCGCGCAAATTCGCCGATGTCTTGTTCATGCGTAATCAACACGATGGTCATGCCGTCGCGATTGAGCTGCTGAAACAGAGCCATAATTTCCAGACTGGTGCGCGTATCGAGATTTCCCGTCGGTTCGTCGGCCAAGAGCAGCGCCGGGCGATTGACCAGCGCGCGGGCGATCGCCACCCGCTGCTGCTGTCCTCCCGAAAGCTGCGACGAATGATGCGTCAGACGCTCGCCGAGTCCGACCCGCTCGAGCGCCTCCTTCGCGCGTTCGTGCCGCTCGCGCCCGCTGTGGCCCGAGTAAATGAGCGGCAGCTCAACGTTTTCCAGCGCCGACGTCCGCGACAGCAGATTGAATCCCTGAAACACGAAACCGATGAAGCGATTGCGAATGCCGGCCAGCTGCGGCCGCGAGAGCGTGCCGACGTCGTGGCCGTCCAGCAGATACGTGCCGCTCGTCGGACGATCAAGACAGCCGATGATATTCATGAGCGTGGACTTGCCGCTGCCCGACGCTCCGAGAATGGCGATGAAATCGCCGCGCGGCACGTCCAGCGTCACGCCGTCCAGCGCGCGCACTTCCACGTCGCCCATGCGGTAGATTTTCGTCAGATCGCGGGCGGAAATCACCTGCGCGGCGGAACTGTTGTCGTTCATCGGCGGGGCGGTCCTCCGGGTCCCATGCCCGGCATGGCGGTCGTCGTGTTGCTCGCCGTCGCCGTCAGCGTTCCCACCGCGAGCGAATCCCCCTCCCGAATCTCCCCGGTGAGCACTTCCGCATACGTTCCGTTGTTCAATCCGATCTGCGCCGTCCGCGGCTCAAGTCCGCCGCCGGCCGCCTTCATGAAGATCGTGCTGGGCGGAGCCTGGACTTCGCCCTTCACCCCCGTCGAATCGCGCGCGTCGCCCGCGGGTCGTTTTCCTTCCGCTTTTTTCGCGCCGCTCGCGCTCGCCGGACGAAACCGCAGCGCCGTCGCCGGGACCCGTAAAACGTTCTTACTGGACGCCGTCACGATCGTCACGTTGGCTGTCATGCCCGGCCGCAGCTTCAGATCAGGATTGTCCACGTCAATAATCACGGGATAGGTCACCACGTTCTGATCCACCGTGGCCGCGTAGCGAATTTGCCGAATCGTGCCGCGGAACCTCTCATCGGGATAGCTGTCCACCGTGAATTCCGCGGCCATTCCTTCGCGCAGTCCGCCGATATCCGCTTCGTCAATGTTCGTTTCGATCTGCATCTGCCGCAGGTCTTGCGCAATCGTGAACAGCGTGGGGGCGGACAGCGACGCCGCCACCGTCTGTCCGACGTCCACGCTGCGCGACACGACCACGCCGTCAATCGGCGACGTGATTACGGAATAGGCCAAATTCACCCGCGCCCGTTCGAGCGCCGCCCGCGCCTGCTGCACCGACGCCTTGGCCACGTCCACCGCCGTCAGCGCGTTGTCGTAGTCCACCTGAGCCGCCAGCGACTTCCCGAACAAGTCGGTAATCCGCTCCAAATCGCGATTCGCCTGCGCCAGCGTCGCCTCCGCCTTCGCCAGCGCCGCTTCATTCTCCGACACCGCCGCCTGCAAAAACGTCGGATCGAGCCGCGCGATGACCTGTCCCTTCTTCACCGGCGAATTGAAGTCCACGAATATTTCCTTGATGATGGCCGAGACCTGCGAACCGACCTCGACCATCGTCACGGCATCGGCGGTCCCGGTGGCGGTCACAATCGTTTCGACATCGCCGCGATCGGCCACGCCCCAGCGGTACGGGGACTTCTCCGGCGATTTTCCGCAGCCGCCGAGAATCCAGACTGAAAGGGCGGCCACGGTCAATGCCCAGATGGAATTTCTTGCTGTCATGGGTGTTTATAGGCTATGAAAAACGTAGTGATTACACTTGAGAAACCGTGGTGGAGTTCCCTGTATTCTCCTCTTTGACACCCAAATCCGTCCGAAGTTTAACCGACGGAAAGGCGGCGAAGAACCATGCTCTCCGCCGCCATCGCTTTTCACTTTTCTTCGCCGAGCCGGGTTCAGCGCAGCATATCTAACGGTTCCCGGTGGTGACTCTCCAGAGTCACCCCTCTCACCGCGCGTAACCCGGCCGGAATCTCCAATCACGTTAAGCGTTCATGTCCGACCAGCGCTTGGCCATCCGCGCAAAAATCACCAGCGCGATCACCGCGAGCACCCCGATGCAGGCGAACGGAATCCACACGTAGAGATGCGGCGAATAGGTGTTCCAGAGAAGCTGCGTCGCTTCCACGGCGTTCTTGCCGGTCAGTTCCTGCAGCTTGAGCACGGCTTCCGTGCGCGGCACATTCAGCAAACCGGACAACGCGTCGGGATCTCCGTTCCAAACCTTTCCTTCGCCGAGCGACGTATGCTCAAGCAGATATTTCTGCGCCAGCACCGCCTTCTCGCCGTAGTGTCCATACACATAGCCGGCCAGCCGCGACCCGACGTAGCCGCCGATTCCCACTGGAATGTTGACATAGCCCAAATACAATCCCTTCTTTCCCGGCGGCGCGATCAGCCCGAGATATTCGTTCTTCTTCGGCCCGGTCAGCATCTCACCCAGCGAAAAGAACAGCACTCCCAGCAGAAAAAACCAGCCTACCGACGTCAGCCCCGCCACCAGAATCCCCACCGTCGCCACACACATCCCGATCACCATCGCTTCCAGCGTCCGTATCCGCCGCACCGCCCACGACACCGGAATCATCAAGCACACGATCAGCAGCGAATTGAGCGCGAGCATGTTCTGCTGTAAGACCTGCCAGCCACGATCGGTTTCATGCGAAAGAAAATTCGGGAGCAGCGCCGAAATCGCCGAACTGTCCACCCAGTCGGTGATGAAATTCGGATGCAGATCCCAAAGCTGATACATCATCAGCCAGAAACACGACATGATCAGCAGCCAGGCAATCAGCCGCGGCTCGAAAATATTTTTGATCGTGCGCACGAATACGGCAAGCGGCCCTTCGGTCTTCGAGGCTCCCGACGGGAAATCCTTGAACGTGAGCAGCCACAGATAATTGCAGGCCGTGATTCCCGCCGAGGTCAGGAAGATCGCCTTCCAGCCCAGTCCCACCTGCAGCACTCCCGCCAGCGGATGCGCGATGAATGCGCCGATGTTGACGATCCAGTAGAAGATTCCCCAGCCCACCGACGAGTTGGATTTGTCGAGATTCTGCGCCAGCGATCCTTGCAAGCCCGGCTTGAAAAACGCCGTCCCCGTGGCCAGCGTCATCACCGCTCCGAAAAATCCCCAGAACGTCCGCAAATACGCCATCATCACGAAGCCGAGAATATTCATCGTCACCGAAAACGCGATCGTCTTCTTGTAACCGTAGCGGTCGGCGTAGCCGCCGGTCACCATCGGCAGAATGGATTGGAACACGAACCACCACCCGAAGATCTGTCCCTTCTGGGCGGCGGTAAAGTGCAAGCCGCCCGGATCGTCGGCCTGCATGATGTACACGGCCACCACCGCGCGAACGAGGAAGTAGGCCATGCGTTCGAACATCTCGATTCCGCACAGCATCCAGTAGCCCTGCCGGAATCCGAACATCGAAAATTCTTTTTTCGGCTCAGTGCTCACGGTTGCATTCGTCACAGGCAAATTCCTTTGTATTCTTATCGTATCCTTTCCCCCCAAATCTCTGATTTGGGGGGAATACAAGGGGGGTTCTTTTCCCGCTAACTTGAAGCTATGTCATTCTGGACGTCACATATTCCCACACGCCGGAGCGTGCGGGCTAGTGATCGGAAAAGCGCGGGCGTCCAGAATCTCTACTCTTCCGGCTTCTGCAAATAAAATTCCGGCCGCATTCCTTTCAACAGATGATTGCGCGGCGTGGCCAGCTTGTTGTCGGCTTGAGTCGGATCAATTTCAATCACCCGGCATTCGGCTTTCTTCTCATCAAGCCGCGTCATCGTCTCGCCCTCGGGATTCACCACGACCGATCCGCCCGTGAAATGCAGTTTCCGTCCCGCGCGATGTTCGTGGCCGACGCGATTGCCGGTCGCGATGAACACGCGATTCTCCAGCGCGCGCGTCACCATCGCCGCCTGACAATACGGCGCGACCAGATTCGACGGATGCGCGATGAGCTGCGCGCCTCTGAGCGTGAGCGTCCGCGCGGCTTCCGGATAGCGCCAGTCGAAACAGATCATCAGCCCGACCCGCGCGAAACCGAGATCGAACACCGGCAGCGGCAGATTGCCCGGCTCGAACCGTTCGAGTTCCGCATCGAACAAGTGCAGCTTCCGGTAGCGACCGAGCAGCCGATGCGGCCCACACAGAATCGCCGTGTTGAACACGTGCTTGCCTTCGCGTTCAGCCAGTCCCATCACCGCCCACGAGTTTCGGTCGCCGCAGAAATCGGCCAGCCAGCGCGTCGAGTCTCCGTATGGAACCTCCTCGGCCAGATCGCGCACTTCCGCCGGATCGCGAAACTCATAGCCGGTCAGCGCGAGTTCCGGCATCACCCACAGATCCGCACTCAGCCCGTCCGTGAGCTGTTCGATCTCGCCGCGATTCTTCTCCTTATTCCCGAACGCCGGCGACGTCTGTATGATTCCGAGCCGCATAGCTATCACTTACTATGAAACCGCATCCCTATTTATTGTCACTTGCGGTGTCGGCTCCTGAGCGAAGCGAAGGATCACAGCCGACCTGTCACCAATCACCGTCATTCTGAACACCGCTTATTCTTTAACTGTCATTCTGGACACGCGCCAATAGTCCTCGCAATCGAAAAATCACCGGCGGCGCGGCGTCCAGAATCTCTTCTGCTTCCGTACTACCGTACCAGCAACACCTTGCGCGTCAACCGAGTTCCCTCGCCGGTCATCGAAACCAGATACACCCCGCTCGCGCAGTCTTCGGCATCCCACAATATGCGATGCGTCCCCGCCGGATGCACGGCATCCTCGATTCGCGCGGCTTCTCTTCCCAGAATATCGAAGGCTCGTATCGTCACATGCATCGTCTTCGGCACGGCGAATTCCAGCGTCGTCGCGGCATTGAACGGATTCGGATAAGCGGCAAGCGCATACGATGAAGGCAGGGCAACGACTTCCCCCTCACCATCCAATTCCGGCCCTGTCTTCACTATCCAGAAATCGTTGAATCCCGCCCCAAACGATTGCGTTCTTCCCGCCAGTACATAGCACCCATCCGCAGTCCGCTGAATTGACCTGCATTCGACGCCCCCATGAAACATCCGGCTCCACAAGCTATCCCCATTCGAGTTTGTCTTCACCATCCAAAAGCCATTCCCGCCAAAACTCGCGAACCCTGCAAGCACATAACCCCCGTCTGGCGTCTGGAGGACATCATAGCACTCTTCACTACTGTTGGACCCGAAGAGGCGTGACCACACGCTGTCCCCGTTGGAGTTCGTTTTCACCATCCAGAAGTTCTTGTTATCGTACGTGAATCCCACTGCGATTCCCGCCAGCACGTACCCTCCATCCGATGTCTGCCGAACCGCCATACAATCTTGGTCAGATCCCCTTCCGAATGTTCGGCTCCATTGCATGTTCCCACTGGCGTTGGTCTTCACCAGCCAAAAATCGCGTCCCCCGGCTCCGAAAGAATTTGTACTTCCCGCCAGCACATAACCCCCATCAGAGGTCTGTTGAGCGGAATAGCACCGTTCGTAGTTTCCTCCCCCAAAAGTCCGGCTCCAAAGACTATCACCGTTGGAGTTGGTCTTCACCAGCCAGAAATCCGAATTGCCGGATCCGTAAGATTCCGTACCCCCCGCCAGTAGATAGCCACCGTCGGAAGTTTGCTGAACAGCGTAACATCGCTCATCGCTGCTTCCGCGAAAAGTCCGCCTCCATTGCTGGTTTCCGTTTGCATCTGTCTTGACCAGAGCAAAGTCGTCATTGCCGGAACCGTTTGCCTGCATATATCCCGCCAGCGCGAAACCTCCGTCTGCCGTAAGTTGGACGTCAAAACACTGGTCGTTATTGTACGTCCCGAACGTCCGGCTCCACATACTGTCCCCGGTGGCGCTCATTTTCACCAGCCAGAAATCGAACTCTGCTCCCCCAGGTGAATTCGTATATCCCGCCAGTACGAAACCCCCGTCTGAAGTCTGTCGAACGGCATAACACTGATCATCATAATACCCCCCATACGTCCTACTCCACAAACTGTCCGGCGGCTGTGCCGCGGCTGTGATATATAGGGACAGGCAAACTATAGCCGTCAGAACTACTCGCATTCTCGCTCTCCTGTTAGCGCTGCCATGCCGGTCTGGAGTCCGACTACGGCAATGAAGTTTCTAAGTCGCGGCGGCGGGTCGCCGACCCGCCCCGCTCACTATCTCCCCCGATTCCGGCAGGGTCAGCGACCCCGCGCGGCGAGCAATCACAAGGCCGTGTGAAACTACGATACGGCTGCGTTTCTTCTTTCTAATTTCTCATTTCTGATTTCTAATTTTCCCTCAGTCCGCCACCCCCGGCTCTTTCTTCGCTTCCACGAACGGAATCGAAATCTGCTTGTGCGACGCCGGGCGCGCATTCCACAGCAGCAGCATGAGAATTCCGCCGAGTAAACTGAAGCCGATAATCCCATAGGCCCAATTATTCCAGCCGTAGCGGTCGAGGAACCAGCCCAGGCCCCAGCCGACCACCCCGCCCGCGAGATACTGACAGCCGTCGAAGAGTCCCGCCGCCGACGCCGCCGCCTTCTTCCCGCCGAAATCCATCGAAGCCACGCCCGACAGCAGACTGTGCGTCCCCTGAATACACATCGAAACCAGCATGAACATCCAGATCGAAACGAACGGCCCCCAGTTCTGACTCAGATGCAGCCCGATCAGCGCCACCGCCTGCCCGAAATAAAAAAACGCCGCCACCGGAGGACGACGCGAACCGAAGACTCTGTCCGAAAGAATCCCCGCCATGAGTCCGCCGGCAATCGCCCCGATCGGCATTCCCACCGCCGTCAGCAGAAATTCCTTCGAGTTGAACGCGACGTGATGCACTTCGCGCATGAAGCTCGGGAACCACTGGTCAATGCCGTGCCTGACGAAGCCGGTGCAAAACTCGGCCAGCGCGATCAGCAGCATGGTCCGGTTGGTGAACACTTTTTTCAAAATCCACGAGTACTGTACCTTGACATCCTTCTCTTCCTCCGAACCGTCGCCCGGATCGAGATGCGCGAAGCCCGCGTCGTCGGGCGCGTTGGCGATCCATTTATAACCCCACAGCAAAACGACCAGCAGGAGCGCGGCGGGAATGAAATACACCCATTGCCAGCTCAGGTACGTCACAATCAGTCCGCCGATGGCCATGATCCCCAGCCGTCCCGACTGGATCATGACTCCGAAAATTCCCCCGAACACTCCCCGCTCGCGCACGTGGAACCAGCCCGCGTTGACCTTGACGATCGAGAGCGCGCCGAACGATTGAAAATAATTGTTCAGCATCCACAGCACGATCATCACCGTTAGCAGCACCGATCCCCCCTGCGCGATCATGCCTTCGATGGTCGGCGCGACTCCAAACAGAATCGTGAACAGCACGATGAACGATCCGCCGAACAGAATCGCTTTCCGGCCCCCGATCCGGTCTGCCGTCGGGCCGTTGAAGAAGACCGCCGCCGCATAGGTCCAGAATCCGGCGGAGACGATCATCCCCATCTGCTCTTTCGACCAGCCGAACGTCTCGCGCAGGATCGGATTGGCGATGGTGATGTTGTAGCGGCACATGTAATAGGCCGCATAGAGGAGGCCGAGCGAGATCCAATTCAGCGCGCGCCGCTTGCGGAATCCGGGCTGCTCCAGGTGGGATCGGTCGAAGGTCATGTTATTCCGGCAAATAGGTGGGTGTTGCGGCCGCGGGGAGGGAAAATTCGGCCGCGCAGGACAAGGACTATCTTGCTATATCAAAGATAGCAGCCGCCAAGTGAAAAGCAACTCAATCAAGCCTGTATGGATAACTCCTTTCGTGAAGTGTCACCCAACATTGTGTTTTCGTAGGGGCCGCTTGCATCGCCCGCCCGTAGCCGCGCACGGCAGTGCGATCTTCCCGTAGCCGCGCACGGCAGTGCGTTTCTGTAGGGGCCGATTGATCGCGCCCCCTTCTTCTTTCGTACCCGCCTCCCGTAGGGGCGGCCCTGTGTGGCCGCCCGCTGTAGATGCAAACGGCAGTTTGCCCGCAGGTGCGGATTAAGCGAAGGACTCCCCGCCGTAGCCGCGCACGGCAGTGCGATCTTCCCGTAGCCGCGCACGGCAGTGCGTTTCTGTAGGGGCCAATTGATCGCTCCCCTTGTTTTTTTCGTACCCGCTTCCCGTAGGGGCGGGTTAAGGTACTCCGCAACCCGCCCGCTGTAGATGCAAACGGCAGTTTGCCCGCAGATGCGGATTAAGCGAAGGGTAATCCGCCCATAGCGCCGCACGGCTGTGCGCTCTTCCCGTAGCGCCGCACGGCTGTGCGCGACTGTCGCGACACGATTGCATCGCGCCTCTTTCCCGCTTTTCAAATTTTCGCTTTTTCGCCTTTTCGCTTTTGCATCTTGGCTTTTCGATTTCGTAGGGGCCGATTCATCGCGCACCTTGTTTTTTTCGTGCCCGCTTCCTGTAGGGGCGGCCCTGCGTGGCCGCCCGCTGTAGATGCAAACGGCAGTTTGCCCGCAGATGCGGATTAAGCAAAAGGCAACCCGCCGTCGCCGCGCACTGCTGTGCCGTCTTCCCGTAGCGCCGCACAGATGTGCGCGACTGTTGCGACACAATTCATCGTGTCCCATGTAGGGGCCGATTGCATCGCGCCCTCTTTTCCGCTTTTCAAATTTTCGCTTTTTCGCCTTTTCGCTTTTGCATCTTGGCATCTTCCCGGTAATCCCGGTGGTGACTCTCCAGAGTCACCCCATCCTCCGCCTCTCTTTTTTCTTCCCTCTTCCTTTTCAGTTTGAAATTTCAAGAATTAAGTTTTCTTCCTTCGCTTGACAAACGTTCAAAATAGTATTATATTATGCACAACAAAGAGTTCACGCGAACCCTTTAATAAACATCGCCCGCCCCTTCTCCTTCTTTGCAGGAGGACAGAGGGGGATCGAAGCGAACGAAGCCGTCTGGATCAAGGTCTCTTCTCATCCTTCATCCTTCCGCCTTCATCCTTCCTCGCGCTGCCGACGCGGCCCCGCCCCACTCCTCTCGCTACGCACCGATATAAAGAGTGTCTCCCCCCCTACCCCCCCAAAACCAGTTTTGGGGGGGAAGAGAGTTTTCCGCCAAAAACAAGTTTTGGGAGAAGAGCATTTTCCCCCCAAATCTTCGATTTGGGGGGAATAAAAGGGGGGTTGGCTATGCTGCCGCCGAGAATCCCGCGCCTTTACAACCCCCTCGCTACGCACCGATATAAAGGTTGGGCGATCTTTGACATACTCACGGAAAACCGCGCGGTCACTCCGTGAACCCGCCGCTCCCCGTAGCGCCGCATGGATATGCGCCATTACCCGCGGCGGTGAATCTCCAGATTCGCCCCACCAGCAAAAAAATCTCCCCTGAAAGAAAATATCCCCTGGGTCGGGGCTCTGCCCCGACAACAAGCCGTGTCGGGCCGGAGGCCCGACCCAGGGGTGCGAGCTTCTTTCATCACTCATCGCTCATCGCTTATCGCTCATCCTTCATCCCCCTCGATTTCCGCTCCCAGCGCATTGGCCAGACGGTTCGCCGAGTTGTAGAAAGCGGTGATCTCCACGGCCTGCAAAATCTCAAAATCGGTGAGTCCGCAATCCCGCAGATCGTCCACGTCCTGCCGCTTCATGGAATTGGGCAAGAGCGTGAGTTTCCGCGAAAAATAAACGAGCCTCTGCAATCTCTTCGGCTGATCGTCCGGCAAATCCCCTTCGGTCAGACAGTCCACAAGGGCTTCGCTTCCGCCCGCCGCGCGCAGCGCTTCCGCATGATGATGCAAACAGTACGCGCACTCATTGGCGACGGAAACGGCCACGGCCATCGCTTCCCGTTCGAGCCGCGCGAGTCCGCCGTCAGAGTACATAGCCGCGAAATACGAATCGCGATGCGCCCGCAGCGAATCGGGATCGAGACTCAGCAACGGGTAGAAATTCGCCACGCGCCCGCGTTTTTTTCGTATCTCCTCATACAGCTCGCGCAGCTTTCCGTCGGCCTCGTCGGGCGATATCGTGCGGATGAACGGCATCGTCGTTATCGCGCGTGCTGCACGCCGCGCTGCACCCATTTTCTACCGATCAGCAAACCGATGGGAGAAATCATCGCGATCAGCGCGTAAATCAGCCACATGGTTCCGCTGTCCTGCGGGCCGCCGGCGGGAATGAACTTCGCGATCATCGCGCCCGAATACCAGCCGGTGGTGAACTTGGCCAAAAACCACGGAATTCCCGCGAGTCCCATATACGCGCCGACCTGTCCCGCGGGAGCGAGATTGGCCACGTATTCAAGAAACCGGCTCGACCACACCGCTTCGCCCAGCGAGAACAGCACCACGTATAAAATCAGCGTGGTCAGATTCGGGCCGGGCACGAGAATGAACGTCGTCAACGCCGAGATGGTCGTGCCGATAATCATCATCTTGACCACGTTCGCCTTGCGCGTTAAGGCGGCGATCAGCGGCACAAAAATCACGATGATGAGCGGGTTGAGTCCCTGAAACCACTCGTAGCGCGCGCCGATCGCCTCGGGAAAACAGCGCATCACGTAATCCGGCAGCGTGAGAAACTGATGGGCGAACAGCGTCCGCACCGGCAGCAGAATGAAGATGAAAAAAATGAAGCGCGAGTCCATGAACGGCAGCGCGCGGAATTTTTGCCACGTCGTCCGCGTGTCGCTTTCCGGCTTCTCCTTTTTTACATAGTCCACGACGCGGTCGCGCCGCTCGATCTTGCGCGTGAACAGAAACGCGTTTCCCGCCAGCATCAGAACGGTGATCCCGATCAGCGCCCAAAACACGCCGGTGATGCCCACTTCCGCGCGGATAAACGGCGAGACTCCCGCTTCGGCCACGATCCCGAGATTCATGATCGCATACAGAATGCTGTAGCCGATGGTGGCCGTGCGCGGATCGGTGAACTCCTTCACTCCGGCGTAGAGCGCGGGCTGAATGATTCCTTCCGCGAAGCCCATAATCACCAGCGACGTCCACAGCATGACTCCCGACAGCGCGCCCAGCGCCGGGCTGCTGGCCAGCAGCACCCGGCCCACGAGCAGAACCAGCAGCGTGAGCGTCAGCGCTCGTCGCACTCCGAGCCGGTCCGACACGAATCCCCCGCCGAACATGAACAGCGTCACCAGTCCGGTAAACGTCGAGACGGCGATCCCCGTCAGATGATCGGACAGACCGACCTGTCCGTGAATGAACAGCGTCAGCAGATTCAGAATTCCGAAATAGGCGATGCCGTCGCCGAAGTTGACGAGATTCACGAGCCAGAACGCCCGCGAGGCTCCGAACAGAATCTGAATATTCTGCCAGAGAGTCAGCGACTCTTCTTTCGCCGCTTCAGCCGGTTTTTCCGTGTGGGTTTCGGGATCGGTGGACA
>JAQTRJ010000234.1 GCA_028711875.1 bacterium
GGGCGAAGCTGTTCGCGAAGCGCGCGTCAGAAATCCTTTTCCGTATAGGCCGAACAGCGGCCCGCCTCGGTCACGTTCGGCCCGAGCCAGATTCCTTCGTCCTCCTCCTTTTTCAGTCCGCATAAACCCGGCCCGTGACAGCGCGCGCAGTGCAATTTCACGAGCGGTGCGCGCGCCGCGATAGACGTAATACATGCGTATCCTCTCAAAAATTGTATCCGAACCGGAAATGCACCAGCACGTCATTCAGCGTGCCGCCGTGCACCGTGAGCTGCACCGGTCCGGCCAGCGTGATCGCGCCCACGGTCAGGCCGCCGCCTTTTTCGTAGCGATCCCAGTCGAAACGCTCGTTCCATTCGTCGAACACGTTGCCGATGTTTCCGCGCAGTCGAATAAATTTCTTCCGCCATGGCTCCCACTGCACGGACAGCCAGGCGGTTTGCTTGCACGTGCCGGTTCGCTCGTCGAGTTCCGCGCCGAGAAAATCATCCACACCGCCCAAACCGAAGTAGTGGTCGGGCGGCTGCACGTCGCCATCGGCCAAAGCCGCCGCGCCGCCCACGCCCACCGATATCCGATTTTTAAACGGCACATAAACCGACAGTTTTCCGTCAAGCTTCACGAACTCGAAATTCGCGCCGATGTCCTGATCGGCGTACTCGGCCGACGCGTTCAGCAAGCCGCCGCGCGAAGGAAACGTCAGGCGGTCGAGCGTTTCGATGTACGCCAGACCGAACAACGCGTGATAATCGGCGATGATCCGTCGCGGCGCGATCTCCTCGGTTCCCGGCGGAAGATAGCGCGTGTGGACGCGTTCCACGCCGCCGCCGAGGACGGCCGACTTGGCGAAGATGCTTCCCAACAGAAGCGTCGCGCGCGTATCGCGCACCCGCGTACCGTAGCGGAGCGGGCCGGGGCGCACGCTGCCGACTTCCGTCCGATTGTGTTCCACCACGAGCCGCGTCCCGATCCGCGCGGTAAAACCGGTGTAAAGAAACTGCGAGAAGGTGAAGGTGTTGCGTTCGCCGAGCCGCGCGTCGAGCGTGGTCATGGAACCGCGTGCCACCAAATTGCGAAGTGTGACGTTGGCCAGCGCCGCCGCGTGATCGTCGCTGTCGTAGCGGAAACCGAAACGCAAGAGGTCAGTTTCCTTCTCGACCACTTTCACGCGCAGCGCGCTGCCGTCCGCGACCGGATCGAGCTGATAGCTCACCCGCTCGTAAAACTGGGAACTATACACTCGCTCCAGGGCGCGATGCAGCCGCGGACGCGTCGTCCATTGCGGCAGATGAAATCCAAGATGCGCCGTCACGACGCGAGTGCTCGTTCGCTGGAGTCCCTCGACGGCAATCACGCGCACGCGCACCGTGTCATCGGTCACCGGAAGCACGCACGTCGCGCGGGGCGGGTAACGCTTGAGCGAATCAGCCAGCGCGCGCAGCTCCGGCAATTTCTCGCGCGCGGCTCGTTCTCCGAGAGAGATCAGTTCGCGGAAGCGCGCGAAATCCATGATCGTGAAGCCCTCGATGTCGGGACGGATCAGAATATCGCACATCGCCCGCTGCCGTTCGGCGGAAGCCGTTTCCTGAAAATTCATCGTCTGATTCAGGATCGAGACGAGATCGCCGAGTTTCTCGCGGTCGCGCAGCGGCGACGCCACGTCCACGCCGATCACGATCTCCGCGCCCAGCGCGCGGGCGTCCTCGGCCGGAAGATTGCGCACGACTCCGCCGTCCACGAGCAGCCGCCCTTCGATTTCCACCGGCGTGAAGACGCTGGGAATGGCAAAACTCGCGCGCACCGCTTCGGGAAGATTGCCGTGATCGAGCCGCACCGCCTGTCCGGTTTCGAGATCGGTGGCGACGCAGGCGAACGCGCGCGGAAGCGCGCGGAAATCGCGCACGTCGCGCACCGGCCACGCCATCCATTCGAGCAGCATCGAAACGTTTTGACCGGGAACCACTCCCGCCGGCAATCCCGGCCCGTGTTTGCGAAGCGGCAGCGTGATCTGGTAGCGCTCGTCGTAGAGTTTCTGTTCCATGCCCAGATCGCGGTGGCGCGGCGCATCTTCGAATAAATCTCCCCACGGCGTGGTAATCACCAGCGATTCGATTTCGGCGGTGGTGTAGCCGGCCGCATAGAGCGAGCCGATGACCGCGCCGATGCTCGTCCCGGTCACGACGTCCACGTCAATGCCCTCTTCTTCGAGGACGCGGATGACGCCGATGTAGGCCAGTCCTTTCGCGCCGCCGCCCGAGAGCGCCAAACCGACGAGCGGACGCTCGGCGGCCGTTAACGCACAAGCGGCAAGCACGACGATCAGAACGGTGATCCAGAAGCGATAGCGCATCTCGTGTCTATTTCCCGATGCAGAATTTGGAAAATATTCGGTCGAGAATTTCTTCGCCGACGGTTTCGCCGGTGATTTCGCCGAGCGCGTTCACGGCGTCGCGCAGATCGGCGGCCATCAGCGTCGGCTCGGTCTGTTGTCGCTCCGCGCGGGATAAGGCTTCGGCGGCGCGCGTCATGGCTTCGTGATGACGCTGCTCGGAGACGACGATCTCGCCCGTCGCAGTCTCTTCTTCGATCATCAGCGAAATCAGCGCGCGCTTGAGATCATCCACTCCGTCGCCAGTGAGCGCCGACACGGGCCTGAACGCCACGGGAATGATTTGCCCCGGCGCGGCCACGCTGGTTTGCCCGGCATTGACGCGCAAATCAATTTTATTCGAAACCAGAAGCGTGCGTCTGTCCGCGAGCAGCGCGAGCGTATCCGGCTCGGGCCAGTGCGGATCGGATTCGTCCACGATCAGCAGCACGATGTCCGCGTTTTCAATCGCGCGCCGCGTGCGGGCGATGCCTTCGCTTTCAATCGCGCCCTTCGCGACGCGGACGCCGGCGGTGTCCTGCAAGATCACTTCGATCCCGTCGAGCAGCAGATGCGTTTCCACCACGTCGCGAGTCGTGCCCGGTTCGGCGCTGACGATCGCGCGGTCTTCGCCGGCGAGCGCGTTCAAGAGCGTGGACTTGCCTGCGTTGGGCGCGCCCACGATGGCCACGCGGATCCCTTCACGCACCAACCGCCCTTGCCGGAAGGTCGCGGCTAACAGCTCAAGCTCGCGCGCGAGTTCCTGCAGCAGGGCGAGTCGGGCTGTCTTCGCTTGAAACTCGACGTCCTCTTCGGAAAAATCCAGTTCGAGTTCGAGGAGCGCCAGCGAATCGAGCAGCCGCGCGCGCATGGCCCGCACTTTTTCCGAGAGGCCGCCCGCGAGCTGCCGCGCCGCCGCTTGGCCCGCGCGCTCGCTCCGCGCGTGAATCAGCGATGCCACCGCCTCTGCCTGCGCGAGGTCGAGTTTGCCATTCAAAAATGCGCGCTCGGTGAATTCGCCGGGCCGGGCTTGTCTGGCTCCGCGCGCAAGGAGCATTTCCAAAATCCGCGTCGCGGCATAGCGGCCGCCGTGACAGGAAATTTCCGCTACGTCCTCGCCGGTGTACGAGCGTGGAGCCTGAAACAGCGTCACCACCACTTCGTCCACGAGTTCTCCGCCGTCGAAAACGCGCGCGAAACGGGCGGTGTTCGCTTGTTCCCCTCCGCTCGCGGGGGGGCTGGGGGGGGTCGTGACGGCGCGCGCAATCTCCCACGCCCGAGGGCCGGATACGCGCAAAACGGCCATCCCGCCCAACCCCACAGGGGTCGCGAGGGCCGCAATAGTGTCATTCAAAGTAATCGGCATTAAAACTGGTTACGCATGGCGCGCGTTCGTTGCACCATGTCGGCACGGATCATTCCGTTACGGCGGTCACGCGATAACAGCGCACTTCTTCCGTCGCGGGGGCGGTCCACGACGTGCCGTCGAACGTGCCGCTCGCGTCCTCGGTATATTCCAAGTCGGGCGCGGCGGACGAGTAGACCTTATAAGAATCGGCTCCCGCGACGGCGTCCCAATGAAGCACGATATTGCTTCCGCTCAGAATGATGGTCAGGTGCGGCAGCCCGTCGGACGGCCAGCCTTCGAGCCGCGCCAGCATGTACCAGAACGCGCGCCCCTTGCGGTTGCAGTTGAGCGATTGCGAGTGCGCGCACGAGCAGTATTCGCAGAGCGGATCGCCGGGATGCTCCGCGCACCACTCTTGCGCCCAGTTGCCGCCGCTGTAGTCGCAGTTGTCGTCGGCTCCGAGGTCAAGAAAATAATCGC